>DOFS01000596.1 GCA_003523945.1 Nitrospiraceae bacterium
CCCATCGGCCATAACACCTTCTGTAGCAATAACCGTGACGCTTTGACAGCTTGGTGCCGGCTGAAGAGTGCGGGGATCTAGGATGTGATGATAACGAATCCCATCCTTCATGAAAAAACGTTGATAGTCTCCCGCAGTGGAAACGGCTTCATTTTCCAGTTCGATCCGCCCTAAGACTTCGCCTTGCTCCTTGCGAGGGTGCTGGATACCGAAAACGAATCGCTGATCATCCGGCATGCGTCCAAAGGTTTTGATATCCCCTGACAAGGCCACCACTCCTGCTGTCGCCCCTGCCGCTTGCATGACCTTAGACGCGAGATCGGCCGCATATCCTTTTCCAATGCCCCCCACATCGATAGACATACCAGGGCGTCGCAACCACACGCTTCGCGTTTTTTCGTCTAACTGCATGTAAGCTAAGTCCATCTGCGGACGGAGGGCGTCAAGATCTTCCTGAGTCGGAACATATCCTTCCCCACTGGCATTCCAGGCCTTCACGGCTGGACCCACGGCGATATTAAACCCGCCATTTGTGAGTTGGGCCATCTCCAGCGAACGCTCCACCACATCAAACGTTTCCTGGCTCACCGGGACCGCTTCCCGTCCCGCCGCGGCATTCACCCGTGATAACTCACTGGTTGGAATCCAGGTGCTGAGCAACTCTTCCAATCGCCTGATTTCATCAAGCCCCGCCTGGGCCGCCCGATTCGCAACCCTCTCATCAGCTCCAACCGCCGTGACAAACACCACGGTTCCCATCAGGAGCTGACTTCGCTTCACCAGATGAGGTGTTCCCTGACAACCCGCCAGGAAGAGACTCAAGATGCAGAGTCCAAGGATATTCTTCATTCTCCACATGATTGCTCTCCAATTCTCATCAATGAGGTTTGTTTTAGAACAGCCAGAATCTGCTTGAAATAATTTATGTGGGATTATGGCGATTGAAGTATCGGAATCTTGGGTAGGGTGTGATTTCATACAAACGTGACCGTAACAAGAACGGTTCAGCCAGGGAGGAGACGATCAATTTTTGGGGAAGGGAAGGATAACGAACCCTCAATTCCACAATCGCTTGCACCAGTTCGGAGGAAATTGTGACTTCTAAGTCTCTCGTAAAATCCGGAGACCCAATTTGGAATCGCCACCATCCTAAGTACACCACTCCCTGAACCGGAACTTCAAATGCTAAAGGAACTTCTGCACTGGATCGAAACCCGCCTTCATGAATAAACACACGAGTCACTTGATACTGTCCCGGGTCCAACGGAAGGAAAAAGTAGGAAGAATCAGCCTCAATATCCACACGATATCGCCGTCCTCCATCCCTGGCGATAAATTCAAATGAAGCCATTTCAGGCAGAAAAATCCTCCCTGACGGATTTTCCTGCCACACCTGAATGTGGCCGAAAACCAGAGGCGCCTTGATGTCTTCTTGAGCGGGATGAGCCGGAAACTGATGAACGCATCCCAAACTCATTACAGCAAAAATCACCAACAACACTATCCGGCAAACAAGAAGATTCCCCTTGGTCATTCGGCCATTATCCCTCATCCATTTCTTTTCAAGCCCGCACAGCATAGAAATATATACATGAAAAATACGTCCCGTCTTGACAGACGTCAAATGCCTACGGTATTAAGAACAGTTCTCAATTTCAAAATTATCAATAATCACATTCAGTGTCAAAATGGAATATAAAAAAGAAATAGCCTCCCCTTGCGCCACATCTACGGAGGCGCGTTGTCATTGCGGACAACTGATGGCCATTTTAAAAAAAGATGGGGTAGAACTGAAATGCAAACGCTGCAAGCGGCTGATTCTCATACCATTTACCAGCACTGAATCCCAATGAGGCTCCCTGCCCAACCGGTTGGGCAGGTACCAGAAATCAAGATACTCCAGACCCATGACCGTCATTATTCCCTTCCACTGAGGACCCCGAGTCCCCTATTCATTTACTGAGGACCTCAGCGTCCCAATTTCAAATTTTAGGAGGTTTTCATTCATGAAGAAGTATGCCATCACGGCTCTTATAGCCACCACCATCGTCGTTGGGCAAATCGGATTCCAGGAATCCGCCAATGCACGAGAGGACCTGGTTTCTGACACTCCAACCGCGGTTCAGGCCGTTTCAAATGAAGAGATCGAAAGAATTGTGGATCAGCGAATTCAAGAGATTCTCAATAAGAAACCCGAAGCCGGCCTTCCTCCTTCCACGGCCACCCCGCCTCAACCCCTCAACATTCGTGGAGGTAAAAACCTGCAAGAATTATCCCAACCCAGGGAAGGAAAGAAGTATGATTCAACAATGCAAGGCTCTGGAAGCCTTATCTATGCCAGGCCCTTCGTTTCCAGCCCCAAAGCCATCGTCGGTGGCTATATGGACATCGAATATTTTAACCGGTCCAATCAGGGAAACAGCTACTTCGATCAACACCGTTTGGTCCCCTTCATTTATGGGGATATCAGCGATCGGGTAAAATTCGCTGCAGAAATTGAATTCGAGCATGGAACCAACGACATTAAAGTGGAATTTGCCACCATCGATTACCTCGTTCAAGAACCAATTAACTTACGTGCCGGCATCATCCTCCTGCCCATGGGAAAATTCAATCTTCTGCATGACGCGCCTCTTCGTGATTTAACAGAACGTCCGCTGGTGGCCCAGCGGATCATCCCTTCAACACTCCACCAACCCGGCGTCGGAGCGTATGGAACCTTTTATCCGACCACTCTTTCGAAAGTGGATTATGAATTCTATGTGCTCAATGGGTTCACTAACGCGTTTGGAGGAAATGGAAACCCAAACAATACTTCCAACATCACGGCACAAAACGGAATCCGTTCGGCAAGATCAAGTGACACGAGTTTCGACAACAATGACGGAAAGTCCATCGTCGGACGCGTAGCGGTCAGCCCTTTCCTAGGAGTAGAAATCGGCGGTTCGGGATTTTTCGGGACTTATGATAGTCGGAGCAAGCGCCCCCTGGCCATTTGGGCGTTGGACTGGACCTTCCAACGCGGTCCCTTTGAATTCATTGGAGAAAGTGCCTGGGCCTATGTCCGTGATAACAACATCAATGCCAATGGTACCCCTAACGGCAATCCCCGCCGTATGCATGGCTATTACACCCAATTAAACTATCATTTTTTACCTGAATGGCTTAGTGATTGGGCCCCGACCTTTTTTAAAAAGGAAGTTTCCACCTTTACCGCAGTCGTCCGGTGGGAACAAATCAACACCGGCCAAGATTTGAATTCCAACACAGAAGCGGGAAAAATTGGCAAATTTGATCGATTGACCCTTGGACTGAACTTCCGGCCCACGGAAGATACGGTGTTCAAAACGGACTTCCAATATACTCCTGTTGGCCGACGGGGCAATGAGCGGATTCACGATACGGCTTTTGTGGCATCCTGGGCCACGTATTTCTAAGAGATCATTTTAGGCAACATAGGAGAAAACAGGGAGAAAGGACTTGGTCCCTTCTCCCTGTTTTCTCTGGTATCAACTAATTTTTAACCAGATAAACCAACTCATACTGATATTTTAAAGATTTTACCGGTTGACCGCCTTAAACATCGAGTGATACAATTCGATACCATTTATCATAATGAGAATCAAATTCAATTAAATTAGGATTCATTCTCGTTTTTATTTTATCATTCTGATCTGGCATTTATTTAATTATGGTGTCTTCTTCGTCATTCCTTCTGTTCCGAAATTTTTCCCTCCTACTCTTAACCTCCCTAAGCTTGGGATGCAGTGCGCTTACCGGCACCAATCTCATGGCGGAACGGTATTTGGCGTGTCCAATGGACTCTGTCTGGGATTCGGCCCTGGAAACGCTGAAGGCCTATCCCGTCACCGTCAAGGACAAGACTCAGGGACTGATTGAGACCGGTTGGCGGGTGGGTTACGTCGAGGGCAGGGCCTATGGGCTGCTCCAGCGGGAAGGAATGGGAGAAAAGGAACGTTCGCAATTGACGCTCACATTGACTCCCTTAAAGGATAGCGTCATCCGCCTGCAACTGGCCGAACGCCGCCAGCATTGGGGATTCCGAGGGGGCTCAAGGCTTTATGACTGGTATCCGGTCGAACCCTCCCAGCAGGAAATTGATCACATTCTTAGCAATTTAACCCAAAAACTTGAGGCTGAAGGATGTTTCGTCGAATCCTGACCATTACCATCATCAACACATTCCTTTCTTTTGGCCTGACCTTTGGAGTCCATGCCCAAGACCAGCAAATCTGGGATGAGGAATTGAACAGATACCTTACCGTCCAGGAAATGGGCCAGGAAGATGTCTACCTGACTCCCGAAGATGCCGCCAAATTGATGTTTCCCGAGTCTGATTCCATCCGCTCAGAAGTCATCACCATCAATGAAGACGAAAAACGGCTTATCGAGGACCGCATCGGGTGGCATTTTCCTGAAACAACCTTTGAGTGCTTCATTGGCCAAACAAATGGGAAAGTCGATGGATGGGCTTTTATCCAAAATACCATCGGGAAACATAAACCCATGACCTATATGGTCGGTGTTGACCCTGAGGGGGAAGTGACCAATGTTGAAATTTTGGTATATCGAGAATCACGTGGAAGCGAAGTGCGGAAAAAGCGGTTTAATTACCAATATCAAGGGAAAACCCCCTACGACCCCATCCGTATCAACCGCGACATCATTAATATTTCGGGCGCCACCATGTCCGTCCGCTCCATGAGCGCTGGAGTCAAGCGAGCACTGGTACTGGTCGAAGAGCTCTACCTAAAACCATCGGGGAAAGGGAACGCCATCAATACCGCCAGCCGGAGCGACAAAGGATTTTTTGAGTCCCTCCTGGGATTCTAGAGCCCTGCGCAATGAGATGCGAAATTTCAATGCTCGATTTCGATTACGCGACACCGACCGCCACATTCGTCTCGTCTATACGTGGTTCCTCCTCTTGATGCTTGCCGGTTTTGTCTTTACCTTTTTCTGGGCGCACAGCATGACAGAGCTGAGTCCCAAAGGCCTTGCCGAACATTATCGGGGCTCAGACGCAACATTTGGTGAACCCATGTCATTCGGACAATTGTCCGAGACGACGCATTTCCACCTCTTCACCATGCCCGTCGTCTTCATGATTATGGTACATGTGCTGTATTTGACCATGGTCAGCCCCACCCTGAAGGTCGTAACCACATGGCTCACCTTTCTCGGCGTCACGCTTGATCTCGCATCACCCTGGCTCATTACCTATGTGTCACCCGCCTTTGTTTTAACCATGCTGACCGGTGACCTATTGATGCTTGTGGGATTTTTAATTATGTTTGTTATTCCAATGTATGAAATGTGGTGGCAGAAGGCAGCCTTCATGATGGACGAATCAGAAGACTAATCCACCATTCTCAACACAACGTTTACAGGCCAGAGATTTTCGTCCAGAGCCCATGAGCCATAATCGTGCTCACGGGCTTTTTTTATGCATTTTTATCGTTGTCTTTGCTTGATTGGATTATCAGTTTGAAGCCAGGCACTCCTGGTTGTGCGACTTCAAGAGCGGAAGACTCCCTTTTTAATCCGCCGCCGCACCATTGACGCAAAAAGCGTGAATGGCATCACCCAGAAAAGAGTGGAAGGTACAGAAGAATGTCCTTTTCCTCTTAGGCCGAAGCGCCACATTTTTCCATTCCTTCTTCATTTCCGGAGGTTTCAATCATGAGTATCCTCGTAATGTTCCGCAGACATTTTATTAAAATTACTCTTCTATCACTCCTAACCGCCCTCTCGGACGGGGGATGGGGTCTCTCTCACGTCCTTGCCCAAGAAACAGAAGAAGTCGATCCACCGGAAGTTGTCATTGGAGAGCGATTGTTTTTGGAAACCCGATTTGCTCAATTGTTTCAAGTCTTTCTAGATGACGGAGGGGATGTCAATAATCCCTTGCCTCAGGGTGATCCCGTCCTGAACACAGTAACAAACTGGCAACTACCATCTGATCAATTCGTCGGTGGCCCATTTGCCGGTCAGTCCATGAATTGCCGAAGCTGTCATTTTGTGGATGAACAACTTGAAATTCCGCAATACGGAATGAACACCTATTCGGATTTTGCGCGCCGAAGTCCAATTCCAGCACGCGAAGACGGAAAACACACCTCCGCTCGAAACGCACCTCCGCTGGTCAATGCCGCTCTTCCTCGACACCCCTTTTTCCTTCATGCCGATGCTGAATTCCCGACGATGGTGGATTTGGTCAAAGGCACATTAACCGGAAGAAACTATGGATGGCTGCCAGACGAACTGGAAGCCGCCGTCTCACATATTGCCAGAATTATTCGAGAAGACTCCGGCGAAGGCGATCTAGCAGAAGAGTTTGGTGGACTGTCCTACCCTGTACTCTTTTCTGGAACCGATCCCACTATTCCTCAAGAATTCCTGATCCCGGAAAACTTCCGCACAGATGTTTCGCAAGCTACCGATCTTCAACTGGTTCAAGCTGTCGCACAACTCATCGGCGCCTATACAGACCAACTCCTGTTCTCACAGGATGACCAGGGAAATTTCAATCTTTCTCCGTATGATGTCTTTCTGAAAATCAACGATTTGCCACGTCAACCGGATAAGTGGGAATCTCCCCATTCATACACCCGTCGATTGCTCCAGCAGATTCAATTTCTTGAATCGAACGATCAGCTACATTACTCCCGATGGCCATTCACGCCTTCTCAGGATGTCCCGGCCATTCAGTTCGTGGAACGCAATCCTCATACAGAGGATGGAAATTTTCAGTTTCATGACCAATCATTCACCTTTGGGCCGCAAGAATTAAAAGGGTTGAAAATATTTTTCACCCAACCTGCTCGGCATATGCCTCGCCATAGAGGGCACCATGTTCGCCCCAGTCAATTGGCCCAGGGAGGAATTGGGAATTGCATTGCCTGTCATACACCGCCAAATTTCACCGACTTCCGATTTCACAACACGGGAATTGCACAAACGGAGTATGAACGTATTCATGGCCCAGAATCGTTTTCCATGCTTGAAATCCCCGTGTTGCGAAAACGAAATAGGCATGTCGAAACCTACCTGCCTGCTACACCAAAGCATCCCCATGCTCAAGAACCCTTCAGAGCTATTCCATCGGTAGACAACCCTGGATGGACAGATCTGGGCATTTGGAACATTTTCTGGAATCCCGACTTCCCCGAATCTCAGCTATCAATTTGGTACATCCTCTGCGAGGATACCCTCAATGAACACTTTGGTGTGTTTCGTGGTTTCCAGGCCTGTGGACCTGACCGCCTCCTACCGAGAACTGTCGGGGCTTTCAAAACTCCCGGCCTCCGCGATCTAGGCCATTCGGCTCCCTATACTCATGCCGGTATCGCCGATACGCTGGAAGATGTGGTGCAAGGGTACATAAAAAATTCGGAATTGGCGAGAAGTGGAAGACTTCGTAATGGTGATTCCCGGCTAAAAGACATCGTCTTACTTCCAGAAGACATCCCGGCTTTAACTGCTTTTTTACGATCCTTAAACGAAGACTACGAATAAATTACTAAAATTTCTTTCAGACAAAGCCTAGCCGGACAATTCTTAAAGCCGGAAGAACCGGATCTTCACCCACACCCACGGGGAATTACTCCCTGTGGGTGTGTTCTTTTGACTGCTTCATCTTCCATGTTTGTTCTATACCCGCCCCTCCTCTGCCAGGGACGCATTTGCGAGATCGCCTGAAGCCATACAACTATATGCGTTTTTACAAAAGGAGCGAAACTCTCAATTCATTTTCTTTACCAATTCGAGGCAGCATAATTTTTTTTGATAAAGAGCCTCATTTTTGAATGAGTATTTTTGGTTTGACAAAACTAGTTAATTTCATTATAAATTGATAATAGTTTTCAATTTCATGTATAAGACTATTGACCAATAGATACCTGTCACCCTGCCCCTCCCCTCCGGAACCAGGGTGCCCAGGGAATACTGAATGCCCCTTTCTGTATAGATAGGAGAGAGAAACAGGTCATTTAAAAACAAGGTCGTGATTAAAGCTCGAGCGGCCAGAGGGTCAGGGACCCAAGAGCCCAAGGTGCACAGACACTTTGGGCTCTTTTTTTTTATGAAACAATCAAAGAATACGATGACTTCATCAAACCCCTCACATATTACTCAGACCCTAGCGCAGAATTATGAACCCCAAAACGATAGGACTGTCATGACCGAATCTCAAGTATCCAAAAGCCACGCGAAATCGCACCGAGGAGGTGAAAGAGATTTAATACAAGAACTTCGTGAATTTACTGAAAACTGGGTCAATCGGATGCACCTATTGAAGCCAGCCAATGAAACTCAAGTCATTGTGCGTGAGGTACTTGATGAACTCTTCATCCAGGTTATCGCCCCCCCCCACACTATTAATTCCCTTGCCAGACAAATTCATGATTTTATTGTGTCGCACCTTCAAGATGGCGTTTCACTGAAAGATCTCTCAAAGTTTCTCGGCTATTCTGAAAAATATTGTTCCGAACTTTTCCAGACACAAATGGGAGAGTCTTTTTCTGTGTACCTTAGACGCGTGAGAATTGAAAAAGCCAAACGGCTTCTGAAAGATGAACACATTGCCCTCGCGCAGGTTTCCGATGCCTTAGGATTCGGTGACCAATTTGCCTTTAGCCACTTTTTCAAAAAAGCAACCGGACAATCCCCCAGACAATTTCGCTTACATATTAAAT
>DOFS01000138.1 GCA_003523945.1 Nitrospiraceae bacterium
TTAAGGATTGCACGGCTAACTTTTCGCCAATGAGCCGGAAGGGGAGGTTTCAATTCTGCCAATAATTTTCGTATGAAATACTTTTAGGAAACCGGTTCGGCACCCACCCCCTGCTTTACGAATAACAATTGCAGCAAGAACAAGCTATTGGTTCCTCCAGAACCAGACGGACAAAAGCACGTGTAGCTTCCAAAAATCTCAGATCAGACGAATCCTCAGAACATGCTCCATTCATTCGGATCTCAGGAGACATCCCTTAAAATCCTAAAAAGGCTCGAATGCCAGGATCTAGGAAGCACGCTGGTTAAAACCAGAACTGCTCCTCACACAATAAATTGTATTTATTTCTCCGGTTGAGTTCTAGCTTGGCCTTGCAACAACAAATGATTGAATGTGCCATTAAAGGCTGGGTTATTGAGTGAAAATGTCTTTTTCAAGTGCGGATCGCATAAAATCCATTTGTTGAGGGGAAAATCGGAATTCCCGTGCTCGGTTGTTTTGGGAAACAACAATCAAATTGATCGAACTCGAATAGCGTTTGAGCACTTTCTTGGGGATTTTAATACTGAATCCGCTGTATAATAAATCTTCCTCTTGGTGTGCCTCAGCGACATCTTGCCTCGATATTCCAAGTGCCACTCTAGTCACTAATTGGCCGCCCGCAAAAATACATACCTCTTCAGCCGGTTGATTCCCTTCAAGATCAGCAGCCCATCCTTCTATAACAAATGCACCCCCTGAAAGAGTGACACGATCCAGATTGCCAGCCAGGTGCTTTTCCCCCACATCGACCAGGATCTCTCCCTCATCGGGAAAGACAAGTCTCATTTGCCCAGACGTGTCCTGGCGCAAACTGATGATTGACGCCTCATTACTTCCAGCACCTTGATGTAACAAAGATATGTGAGCTAATTCCCTACGATTTTCTTGGATCAAAAAAATACTGATTTTATTTTCCCCTGCCTGGAAGGCAGAAGGAGGAAATAAAACTGAGAAATAGTTCAGTTTTCCATCCCATTGGGACGTTTCCGTGGTAGCCCAAATTCGGCCATTAAGGGAAACAGCAATCGGCAAATCCCGGCGGCTCGTTCCGACAATTTGTCCGCTAAAAAGAGCAGGCAGGTACGCCCCATTAGGATCCACCTCATCTAATTGATTAAGATTTTCATTTATAAAATGCAGGGAATCCGAATGCCCAATGACCAAATTGGAAAGGTCTTGTCCAATTAATCTGGAAGCCGGTCCCTTTGGAACAAGCCGGTCAAGTGAAGTGTGCTCTCCAAAATATTCAACCTGCCAATTGAGACGAGGAAATCCCTTCAGGTCCTGGGCTTTGATATTTCCAACTCCGAGAAAATCTATCTCATCCCTTGGCGGGGTTACATTATCCAACATAGAAAGCCCATCTATATCCCGGGGGATCTTGAAGTCAAGGACATCAGCAATAGTTGGTAACACATCAATCCCGCTGACGAGTCGCTCATTGATGCTCCCTTGATGTTGCCCAGGCAATTTGACGAACATGGGAACTTTTAGAATATCGCTTTCATTTCCTTTTTGCACTTCTCGCATGGATAGCCCACGCTGAAAGGAGACACCATGATCGGCTGTGACAATTATAAGAGCCTTATCATAAAGATGTGCATTTTCAAGTGAACTGCGCAATTTCCCTAAAAACTGGTCAACATATCCAATTTGCTGGAGATATTGGTGGTACGCGGTGAGAATCATCGGCTCTTTTCCAATCCATCTCCCCCCCCAACCAGGTCCATCAATCCAACCGTCAGGAATGTGTCCTCCTTTGGAGGAATATTGATGCCCCGACACCAGATACTCATATTTCGTATGAGGAAGAACCACATGAAGAAAATGGAGAACAGGACTGGAGCTTTCTTTGATCTGGGAAAGGAAAGAGGTAAGGCGCGTCTCTCTGGAGTTATTTCCGCCAGGAGAAGGATCGAAATGGCTACCAACCTTAGCCTGAGAAAAAATCCCTTTTTTCAACAATTTCTCTCCGAAACCCGTCCATTGAGCATGAAGCGGTGGTAAGTGTCGTGCTAATTTTTTGGGAGAAATGATATGTAAAAATATCACCACCAGATCTGCAAAAAACGACTTATCACGAAAGGATTCATCCGCACCCTCTTCTTCCTTGCAACGTTCATGAGGACATAATCTTGTCAGCGACTCAATAACATTAAGACGATAATGGTCCCCCAATAGTGTGAACAGATTTTGAGGATGATCTGTTGCCGTCGGGTTGAGTCGAACATCGGCTCTGGGTTTCCGCCCGGTCAAAATTGCAGACACCGCAACTGCGGTTTCTACATACGTTGCAGCGGCGTTGGTAAACCACTGGCTTTCCGAAGCCAAGGCCGCAAAGTTAGGAAATCGCACAGGATCAATCAGACCTTTGGCATCTAATAATGCTGTAATGTTGAATTCATCCAGCACCACCAGGACAACCGGGACCGGGTTAGTAATCACAATATCGTTCTGTGCTTCAGTGACATCAGGCATAACAAGACGACCGGCGGGAGTAAACATTAAAAACCAAAGCGGAAATGCTACCACCACGGGTGAGAGCACCGTAAGGAATAGACGGGTCGCTTGCCAGCGAACATAAAGGACCGAAAAGAATAATCCGGTGAACAATGCAAACCCGACAACCAAGAAATCGGTCCCATCGACCAATCGCTGAGCCGGAGGCAGGACAATGAGAA
>DOFS01000092.1 GCA_003523945.1 Nitrospiraceae bacterium
TGACAAAAATTTCCAAGGGCACCCCGGTCACAGTATTGGTAGATAGTGATGATAAAATCGTCGATATTGCCCATCTCCCTCAAAGCGAGAAATAATTACCCGCAGGGTAATGCTTAGAGAATGAAAGCCGATTTTCCGTCCCTTTTCACAATAGCTCCTTAAGGCGTTTGGAGAGGTAAGGCGGCGGAACATTTTTGAGTGAAGAGAGTCAGTGTTCGGCACGGAAAGGCTCAAAGCCTTTAACTAATTTTTGAATTTCAACGGATGTGATGAGGCCCTCAAACCAATTTAAATTAACCTCGAGGTGCACCCCAAAGCCAAAATTAAGAAAGGGGACGAAACCTATACCCTCATTTCTACAAAAAAGGCAGGCCAATCTTCATGCACTCTCAATCACAATCGGGGGGAATGCATTCGGAACAACCTACTCCATCTCAGGGTCAAACCTCTCAACAGGACGGGACATTCACGAAAACAGTTCGCTGTGAAGTAAAAAATAATGCGGGAAATGTCTATTACGTCCCAGACCCCTCAGGGAAAGAAGTCCGGCTTCGCTTCGATCAACGGACAACCAAGGGGATATTCTAAAGGGAGGTACCATTGAGGTATTGGTGACGACGGAAAAAGAATATCACGTCATTTCCGCCGAGGCATCCGGAAGCGAATAGGCGTTGGCACTTTTCCTTCGAATTTTTTTGGTAATGGCGTCTGTTCTCGTTCACCACGTCCCGAGATCTGTGATCATGGATCCATGACAATCACCCAGGCCGATGAAATGCAAATCGGCAAGGAGGCGTTTATTCATAGAAGTTAAGAGGGCACATGGGTAATTAGAACAAAAAATTCCATACCTTCTCCAACAAGTGATGTCATTTAACTTGAAGATGATTTATGACCGATTGGACCCCTCCAACACGACCGGCGGCTCTCTCTGCCGCCTGCCGGTGGGACTCTTTTTCAACGAATCCCCCCAAAGTCACTACGCCATTTTGGACTTTGACATCAATAGGAGCGGCGTTCAAACCGGCTTCTTGAACCAACGCCACTTTAACCTCAGCGGCCATCTGCTCATTCCGGTCGGAAACCTCTGCGTCTGCACCGAGATGAGTGCCGCATCCGGCCGCATTAAATGTGAGGAACAGCACACACACAAATGCGATAGGACACCATAAATTTCGGCAGGAAGGTTTTCGTGACCGGTCCATAAGTAGACGCATGGAAGAAAGGTTTATCATAGTGAACCTTTTAACGGCTATAAGGTTATTCGGGCCTTCCGGCCATCCACGATCAGGCATTTTAAGAACCTTACTTTACTTCACAACCTATTCCCATAGGAATACTGGTGACATCACTGTGAAGTGAGCGGAAAAATAGTCTATGTGGATTCGTAGAATTCTGCTCTCGATTGTTGGACTGGCTTTCATCCTTGTCATCCTGGTGGCCGTGGGTATTGCCGCGCTGAACTCTCAATGGTTTCTCCATTTGGCTGAATCCAAGGCAACGGAATTTGCTGGTCGCCAAGTCAAGATTGGCGCATTGGCCTTGGACTTCGGCCGAATCTCTCGATTACGAGTCGAGAATCTATCAATCGCGAACCCATCATGGGCATCAGATCTCTCCCTCGCATCCGTTAATCGGTTAGAGGTGGGGATCGACATTCTCCCGCTCTTGAAGGGTGACCTGGTCATTCCTGACGTGCAGGCGACGGCGCCAGTAATCCATCTCGAACGATCTGGTCGGGGAACAACCAATTGGTCAATAGCGGATGAAGGAAATTCCTCCAACAGTAACCAACCCACTGAAGAGTCGGGCGAAGCGGACCCGGCTCTCAATCTGCCTCGTATTGAATCTGTGACAGTCAACGGCGGGCGCCTCACCTATCTGGATCCGCAACATGATATTTTTCTTGCCCTTTCGATCTTTGGAACCAAGGGAAAACCACCTACGGACCAAGAGCGTCTTATTGCTGAAGGTGGAGGACATGTCGCTGGAGACCCAGTGACAATCGGACTGTCCGCAGGAACGGAATCGCCGCAGCCACCCTCACCGGAAAATCCCATCCAGGTAGGATTAAAGATTAGCACCGTCGAAACCAATCTGGCCATTGAAGGGACTGTTGATGCGTTGCTCACACCCGAGACGGCAAATCTGGATTTCCAATTGGAAGGACAAAATCTTTCACGATGGAATGAGGTGTTTGCCATTGAACTCCCTGCCCTACCCGGATACCAACTGACCGGGGCTCTTGCCCTGGCGGATGACATCTGGTCGATTGATCCCATGAAAGCGATTGTCGCAAACAGCGATCTTGCGGGAACGATTCGAGTGATATCGGAAGCCGATCCTATTCGCATAGAAGGAGATCTCCATTCGTCACGGCTGGATGTGGCTCAACTGCAGGGATTTATGCCTCAACAACAAGATAGCGATCCCTTAGCGGTCAAGGCAGGGAATCTTCTGGATGTGATCGCCCATGCCGGCTGGGAGGCAGGCCTCACCTACCGTGCCGATGTGATTGCCACCGGTGAAATGCCCGTTCACCATGTCAACATCGCCATGCGCCTGCAAGATGACATGCTCACAATCGAGTCATTATCCGGAGACGTGGCCGGGACCCATCTCACGATCGGGACACAGGTTTCCGTGAAAGGAAGGACGGCGGAAAGTCGCCTGTCCTTGCAAGCTGAAAACCTGAAATCGACTGATGG
>DOFS01000048.1 GCA_003523945.1 Nitrospiraceae bacterium
CGTTTTTATGATGATCATTCTATACAGATGGCGATAAGAGAGCTTCCAATCTCTCCTGAACAGCAGAAACTACCCCTGATCCATCTAATTCTGAGAGAATTCCCCTGTCCTTATAATATTGAATTAAAGGTTCTGTTTGGTTTTGATAAACTACCAAACGAGATTGGATGGTTTCCGGCTTGTCATCGTTTCGCTGAATAAGGGACGAACCACAAACATCACACACCCCCTCCATTTTTGGTGGGATGGATTCCAGATGATATACGGCTTTACATTTCGGACAACTTCGTCTCCCGCTTATTCGTTTAATTATATCTGCTTCAGGAAGATTAAAATATACGACCCTATCGACCGCTTCCCCATTTTTTTTTAAAAACGAAGCCAACTTATCGGCTTGAGCTACCGTTCGAGGAAATCCATCCAAGATAAAACCATTAACGCATTCATGAGAGACCAGTTTTTCTTCAACTAAACCAATAACTACATTATCCGGAACTAATTCACCGCGCTCCATAAAGAGCTTAGCTTCATTGCCAAGGCGCGTATTCTTTTCAACGCTTTCCCTAAGCAAATCTCCAGTGGAAAGCTTTGGAATATGGAATTTTGCGGCCATAAACTCCGCCTGAGTCCCTTTTCCAACACCTGGAGGACCCAAAAAGATTATCCTCACCGCCTTAGCCACTTCTTCCCTTTATGGAACCTTTTCCGAGGAAACCTTCATAATTTCTCATGAGCATATGATTTTCAATTTGTTGCGCTGTATCCAACCCAACGCCAATGACAATCAACAAGGAGGTACCGCCAAAGTAAAATGGCATATTTAATCTATATATCAATAATTCTGGAATGACGCAGACAATAGCTAAATAGATGGCTCCAGCAAACGTAACCCTGGTTAGTACCTTATAAATATAGTCGGCTGTCTTTTGTCCTGGTCGTATTCCTGGGATAAATCCCCCATATTTTTTCATGTTGTCGGCCATATCCACAGGATTTAATACCACAGCTGTATAGAAAAAACAGAAGAAAATAATCATTCCCACGTAAAGCATGGTATACAGCAATGAACCCGGAGCCAATTGTGAGCCAATGCTTTGAACCCATGGTACTTGTATAAAACTGGCTATCGTGGCCGGAAATGCGATAATGGAGGAAGCAAAAATTGGGGGGATAACACCCGCCGTGTTTATTTTTAAAGGAATATGGGTATTCTGCCCTCCATAAACTCGCCGCCCAACTATTCGTTTGGCATATTGAACCGCAATTTTTCTCCGTCCACTTTCAAGAAAAACAATGGCCCCCATAACTCCAAGCATAACGACACCGAGAATCAACAGTAGAAGAAGACTGATTTGACCAACTTGATATAGGTCAAAGGTTTGGACCACCGCGCTTGGAAGACTGGCTACTATCCCTGCAAAAATAATAAGAGAAATGCCATTTCCTACACCACGTTCTGTTATTTGCTCTCCTAGCCACATGAGGAAAGCCGTTCCTGCCACAAGTGTAATCACCGTCATCAATCGGAATGGCCACCCTGGGTCAAGAACAAAAGCTCCATCATTCATTCCCTCAAGGCCAAGGGCAATCCCAAATCCTTGTATCAAGGCGATAAGGATGGTGCCATACCTGGTATATTGGATAATGGTTTTCCTTCCTCGCTCCCCTTCCTTTGCTAATTTCGAAAGATGCGGAACAACAACAGTGAGAAGTTGCAAAATAATCGAGGCGCTAATATAAGGCATAATGCCCAATGCGAAAATGGTTAGCCTCGATAAAGCTCCTCCTGAAAAAATATCAAGGAAGCCCATAAGGGCTCCACCTCTTTCGGTGAGAAACTTAAAAAGTTCTTCATTGTTGATTCCTGGTGTGGGGACATGGGCCCCGATCCTATATACGGCAAGCATAGACAAGGTAAAAATTACCCGGCTACGCAACTCCGGAATTTTGAAGATATTTTGAAGGCTCGTAATCAGCCGTTCAAGCACGGCCAATCACCTTAACTTGCCCACCGGCATTCTCAATTTTCTGTCTGGCAGAATCGCTAAATTTGTGCGCTTCAACTGTAATCGGACGGTCAATTTCCCCAGAACCAAGAATTTTAACCCGTGAATTTCGCCCTTTAATTAATCCACTTTCCCTGTAAGTAGTTGGATTAAAATTCATGGTATCTTCCTGAGCTACAAGATCTTTAAGATTTATTACCGAATATTGGATACGAAATATATTAGTAAATCCGCGTTTAGGCAATCTACGGGCAAGCGGCATTTGCCCACCTTCAAATCCAACTTGATTGGCCCGACCAGAACGAGCCAACAGACCTTTATGGCCTTTTCCAGCAGTTTTCCCTAATCCAGATCCAGGCCCGCGGCCAAGACGTTTCTTTTTGGTTTTTGAACCTGGAGACGGATGTAAATCGTGTAGCTTCATGAAACACCAACCTCAATAAGATGCCTAACTTTATAAATTAATCCTCGAACTTGGGCCGTGTCCGGACGAGTGACCGTCTGTCCAATTTTCCTAAGTCCGAGCCCCAATAAAACCAAACGCATCTTATCTGGATGGCCTATTGTGCTTCGCTTTAATGTTATTGAAAGATTGGTTGATGTCACCATGATTTACCGTTTTCCTCACTGGTCATTCTATTTTCAATTAATCTTCCATACCCACGGCTGTTCTTCGCAATTCCCGTACTTCATAGGGATCACGGAGCTGGCTCAAGCCTTGAATGGTTGCCCTCACAGCATTAAATGGGTTTCCACGACCAAGGGTTTTTGCAACGATATTTTGAGCACCAGCAACCTCCAGTAAGGAGCGAACCGCACCTCCAGCAATAATCCCAGTACCCTGCTTAGCAGGCTTTAAAACAATATGCTCTCCCCCAAAATACCCATGAACCTCATGTGGAATAGTGTTAGATTTAAGGGGAATTCTGATAAGATTTTTTTTTGCATGAGCCACGGCTTTAGCTATGGCGGAAGGAACTTCCGTTGCTTTCCCTTTTCCTATACCCACCCAACCATCACCATCACCCACAACGACCAAAGCAGAGAAGGAAAATCGTTTTCCCCCTTTCACTACTTTTGCCACGCGGTTAATTACAACCGGCTTATCTTTTAAATTGAGCTCTTCAACATTAACCCTCACAGAAGTGGATCCTTCCCTTTAGCAAAAAATGATGCTGGGCCAAATTAGAACTTTAACCCTCCGGAACGAGCGGCATCCGCCAAAGCCTTTACCCTACCATGATACAATCTTCCACCTCGATCGAATACCACTAGTTCAATTGTTATGGCTTTCGCGCGCTCGGCAATGACCTGACCAACCATTTTCGCCGCTTCAATATTACCGCCAGATTTTATTTTTTCTTTTAAACCAGGGTCACAGGATGAGGCCGAAACCAAGGTCCGACCTTCGGCGTCATCAATAATTTGGGCATAGATATGTGAATTACTTCTAAACACACTTAATCGTGGACGAGAAGATAACCCTACAATGCGCAAACGCACACGACGGCTCCGTTTATGCAATCTTTTTTGTTTTTCATGAATATTCACAATTTCAACCTACTTTTTTCCGGCTTTACCGGCTTTTTTACGAAGGGCCTCACCAACATATTTTATACCTTTTTGCTTATAAACATCAGGAACCTTCAAGCTTCTAATCTGAGCTGCCACCAGGCTAACCATTCGCTTATCAATGCTCTTAAGAGAAATTGATGTTTGCTTGTCAACAGAGGCCTCTACTCCTTTTGGCAATTTCATAGAAACTGGATGAGCATAACCAATGGAAAAGCTCAATTCGCTTCCTTGGATTTGAGCTCGATAGCCTACGCCCATCACTTCCAGGGTTTCCTGGAAACCATCCTTAACGCCCTTCACCTGATTAGCTAGCTCAGCTCTCGTTAGTCCATGAAGAGCCTTTAGTTTTGCTGAATCGCTACTCCTGAATAAAGACACTTCATCATTTTCTACCTTGGCTTGGATGCCAGGGCTTAAACCCCATTGCAATTGTCCGAGTGGTCCTTTTACTAGCACGTTACTGTCAAGGATACGCACTTCTACGCCCTTGGGGATTGATATCGGCTTTCTTCCAATTCTCGACATGGTCAACCTATAAATTAAAAATCACATTAAGTAAGGGGTTAAAAATTACCACACATGGCATAGAACTTCACCGCCAACTTGAGAACTTCGGCATTGTTCATCCGTCAACAACCCACGATCAGTCGTCAAGATAGCCAATCCCAATCCACGCATCACCCTTGGAAGATCTTCCTTGCCAGCATAGACTCTACATCCTGGCTTACTGATTCTTTTTATCCCAGTTATAAATGATTTTTTTTGGCGGCCAGGAGCATATCGAAGCGAAACTTCGATGACTGGGTGCCCATTTGCTCCCGTTGTCCCTTTGTAGTCACGTATAAACCCTTCTTCCTTAAAAATTCGTAAGATTTCATTTTTTACACGGGAAGAAGGTATCTGAACCAAGTCGTGTCCACGGCGTCCCGCATTTTGAATTCGAACAAACAAATCTGCGAGAGGGTCGGTCATTGACATGCTGAAAAACCTCGTATTGAATTATTTGAAAATGGTTAACAAAAATTGATCCATCAAAAGAGGACTACCAGCTTGACTTTGTAATACCTGGGATATCACCACGCAAACTTAGTAAGCGAAAACAAATCCGACACATAAGAAATCGCCGCAAAAAGCCTCTCACCCTTCCACAAAGAGGACAACGATTATAGTGCCGACAAGGAAACTTTGCCTTCCGCCTGGCCTTATTCTTTAGTGCTAACCTTGACACGTACGCTCCTTTCCCTCCTTAGGGTTTCCGAAAAGGCATCCCTAAATGGGCCAATAAAGATTTGGCTTCATCATTCCGATTGGCCGTGGTGACGAAGGTAATATCCATCCCATGAATTGATGCAACATCATCATATTTAATTTCAGGAAAGGCTAGCTGCTCTTTCAACCCCAGCGTATAATTCCCACGTCCATCAAAAGCTTTTGGTGAGATGCCACGAAAGTCACGAATTCTTGGTAAAGCTACCGAAACCAAACGGTCCAAGAACTCATGCATCCTTGCGCCCCTCAAAGTAACTTTTGTTCCGATTGGAATTCCTTCACGTAACTTAAATCCTGCAATCGCTTTTTTTGAGCGAGTTATTACAGGCTTCTGCCCAGTAATTTGTTCAAGCTCAGCCGCTGCACTTTCTAATAATTTGACATTTTGAACCGCTTCCCCCATTCCAATATTAAGGACAATCCGTTCTACACGAGGGACTTGCATGGGATTCTTATACCCAAATTCCTTCATCATGGCCGGAATGACCTTCTCTTGGTAAATTGCCTTAATCCGAGGAACATAATTCGTCGGCGCAGCAACTGGGGAACGCACAGGCTTTTCTTTACTTTTAGCTGCTTCTTTTGTTGCGGATTTAGATTTCATTAGGATTTATCCAAAACTTCAGTTTGAGCCTTTTGATAAACACGGACTTTCCGTCCATCATCAAAAGTTTTCATCTTAATTCTTGAAGGTTTCTTTACGGAATCACAAAAAGCCATAACATTAGAAATGGCAATAAACCCCTCTCGCTCAAGGATTCCACCTTGTTTATTTTTTGCATTTGGCTTTGTATGACGTTTTATTATATTGAGCTTTTCAACGGTTATTCTTGCATCCTTTGTTTGGACCTGGAGGACTTTACCCGTCTTTCCCCGCTCTTTGCCTGCGATAACCATGACCATATCGCCCTTTTTGATACGAAATTTTTCAGCCATAATACCCTACCCTAAATGACTTCTGGAGCCAAAGATATAATCTTCATATACTTTTTTCTTCTTAATTCTCTTGCAACCGGTCCAAATATACGGGTGCCAACCGGGTCCCCTTGAGCATTGACTAATACACAGGCATTTCGGTCAAATTTAATGTGGGAACCATCTTCCCGTCTCCGGCCCTTTTTAGTTCGCACAATGACGGCTTTCATGACATCCCCCTTTTTAACCGATGCCTTCGGGATTGCCTCTTTAACGGCTACAACAATAATGTCCCCTAAAGATCCATACCGACGCTTGGTCCCACCAAGCACATGAAAACACATAACATTTTTTGCGCCTGAATTATCCGCAACATCAAGATAGGTATAATTTTGTATCATGAATTAACCCTGTTTCCATTTAACTGTTTTTTCGCTTTGGGCCGTATAATTTCTGATAATTTAGGAAGCCACCCGCTTATTTAAAATTTCAGATACCCGCCAGTGCTTGCTCTTACTTAGGGGACGAGCATAAACAATATTGACCTGATCACCCAATTGGCATTGATTCACTTCATCATGGGCTTTCAACTTGGTTTTTTTTCGCATTACCTTCCCATATAAGGAGTGACGTACTATGCGAACAACTTCAACCACCACGGTCTTTTGCATTTTATTACTGATAACTTTTCCCGTAAGTGATCGAGGCAGGGACCTGGTCTGTGTCATAGTAAAAAAACTTTCCTTCAAATCTGCGGTTGACTAATTAGCTTTTT
>DOFS01000243.1 GCA_003523945.1 Nitrospiraceae bacterium
AGGCACCCCAAGAGGATGCCTCCTGCCATCAACAGGACTGAAAGGGGAAGAGGAAAAAACTCCAAATCAGACGAAAATCCCCCGAATACGCTCAACCCTTGGGTTTTGTGCGTAAAAAGCTCAAACCCCCCTCGTAAAAATCCTAAGGCCATCCCGCCTCCAGCAGCTCCCAAAAAGGCTCCTTCAATGAGATAGGGAATGCTAATAAAGAGACTCGTCGCGCCAATTAAACGTAAAATTTCAATTTCCTGTTGTCTGGTATGAAATGCCAGTTGCACGGTAATCGCAATGATGGTGATGGACGCTAAGGCCAAGATGCTCCCCACGACTAACGCGCCAAACTCCAGATAGGCGATGATCAGGGTCAGACGCTCGATCCAATCTCGATTATACCGGACGCGTTCGATATCCGGATGATGTTGGAGCCGATTGACCAGGTTCGCAACCGTATCCGTGGTTGGAGTCTTGGCGGCCATGGTCAGCACCAGCGATGCGGGAAACGGGCTTTCCCCCAAGCCCTCCAGGAGATAGATTTCCTCGGGGAATTGCTCTTTAAATTCCGTTAATGCGTCCTGCTTTGAAATAAAACTGAGGGAGTCCACAGCTGGATCAGCTTTGAGGCCCTGTTGTAAATCGTGAAGCTTGCCAGACTCGATGTCATTGTTGGGATACACGATGATTTCAATGGTGTGTTGAACCTGGCCCAACAGATTATGCACGTTATGATAGAGGAGGAGAAAGATGCCAAAGCTGGTCAGGGTAAACGCGGTGGTGACAATGCCAATGAGCGTACTGGTCTGACGCGTGCGGAGGCTGGTATAGGCTTCACGGATAAAGTACCAGAACCGTTTCACGTATTGGCTCCTTGATCCGACACCAGATGCCCGCAATCCAGTCGGAGAATTCTCCCATTTAACTGCTCCACAACTTGTCGATTGTGTGTCGCCATCATGACGGTTGTTCCACGGGTATTGATAGCTTTAAATAATGCTGCGATTTCGATGGTGAGTTGAGGGTCTAAATTTCCAGTCGGCTCGTCTGCCAAAAGAATAATGGGACTGTTTACAATAGCTCTGGCGATGCATACACGTTGTTGCTCTCCAGCAGAGAGCACAGAGGCAACGGTGCTGAGTTTATGGTCCATGCCAACCGCACGAAGGGCTTCCATGACCTTTCGCCGCGATTCAAATGATGACAAGCCCCGAATAATAAGTGGGAGGGCCACATTTTCGAAGACCGTTCGCTGGGGGAGCAGCTTGAAATCCTGAAGAACATACCCCATGGTTCGTCGATGATAGGGGACATCGGATCCGCTGAGCCTGGCGATATTGCGATTTTGAACGAGGATTTGGCCTTCATCAGGGTGTTCTGCTCCAAAAATAAGCTTGAGCAGGGTGGTCTTGCCCGCTCCGCTTGGTCCAGTCAGTAAGACAAATTCGCCTTTTTCGATTCGCAGGGAAATATCTGAGAGCGCAAGGCAGCCATCGTAGTATTTCGTCACGTGGAATAATTGAATCATGCTATCGCATTGCCCGGGCCTTGAAATGTCTAATTAGCAAAAATAAGTAAGAAAGGATTTTGCCCGTTCACATTCAGATATCGGGACTCATCCGAAGGCCAACGTCTTTAATTTACCATTGCCAGTCGGAGCTGGAAACCTCAAAAGCCTGTTCCAGGTGAGTTAATTTCGGAGCACCCTGGTTGGTTCCCGTAATCAGGATGATATCAAACCGGCAAAATTGGTTGCTGAGACCATGTTGAGAAAGATAACAGGAGGCCAATTTGATGATTTGCCGCTTTTTGCGGGCATTGATGGCATAAGGGGCGCCACCGAATTGATCGGTTTGTCGTCCCTTGACCTCAATAAACACCAGCGTTTCATGGTGTTGTGCAACGAGGTCCAATTCTCCACCACCAATTCGTAGATTTCGCTCAAGAATCCGATACCCTTTTTTGCGGAGCCATTCTTCTGCCAACTCCTCTGCCGAACGACCAAACTGTTGGGAAGGCGTGGTCATGCGCGCGAGGGCATATTCAGGCAGGTCTGGACTGGCTTGTAGCTTCGTCGATGTCCAGAACATGGGCCGAATTGATGTAATCTTCTGAGATGTTCCGGTGTGGGATACCCTTTGTGTAGGTGAAACTGATACTGAGGAAATCGTTCGTGATAGGTAGTCATCATGCGATCTCGGGATACTTTGGCCAGGATGGATGCGGCGGCAATCGACCGTGAAAGTTGGTCGCCTTTGATGACCGGTCGTTGAGGGACCGAAACGGTAGGGAGGTGTAAAGCATCAAGGAGGAGATAATCTGGTGGGATGGTTAGATGGCTTAGGGCCCGGCAACAGGCTAATCGTGTGGCACCCAGGATATTCAGTTCGTCAATCTCCTGCTCTGATGCCCTGCCAATCGCCCAGGCAAGAGCCCTGGTGGTTATGGACTCATATAATATCTGGCGTTGGTGTTCAGACAGGAGTTTGGAGTCGTCGAGAAGGACGGGTGACCAACGACGGGGAAGGATCACGATCGCGGCAACCACCGGCCCGGCCAAAGGACCGCGGCCAGCCTCATCCAGTCCTGCAATGCGCCGGTATCCACGGGCTCGGGCCGCTTGTTCAAAAAAATCTGTCGGACCCACACCTTTTAATGAGGGGGAGTCGGTTTGCAATGAAAGGTGATCCCTTTCTCCTGCGTGTTATTCCGCTACTTCCGTAGGTTCCGATTCACCGGACTCAGGGACATCCACTGCCGCCACAGCATTTTTCACGGCTTTAGGCGTACGCGAAAACTCCCGTTCTGAAATTTTGGCGGCTTTGCCTTTTTTGTCTCGAAGGTAATACAACTTCGCCCGCCGCACCTGTCCTTTTCTGATAACTTCAATGCCCGCCAGGTTTGGTGAGTGAAGCGGAAAAATCCGCTCGACGCCAACGCCAAACGAAATCTTACGAACGGTAAAGTTCTCACACACTTTACGGCCACTGCGAGCGATCACGAGTCCTTCAAACACCTGAATGCGCTCTTTGGCTTCTTCCTTCTTTTTCCCGTATTGTCGTTCTTCGACGAC
>DOFS01000238.1 GCA_003523945.1 Nitrospiraceae bacterium
ATCATTTCTCAGCAATTACACATTGAATGGTCGGGATACGTCCGGACCTCCCTGATAAATCCAACGTTGGCCAAGTTGATGGTGCAATCAGGTGTGGGCGATTTAGAGGTGGCGATCACGGCGGGCTCGCAAAAGGTCCTGAATAGCATGCATATGGGCTTCAAGCTTGAACATTTATATGACGGATGCCGGTATCTGAAAGAAGCGGGATTTAATGGGCGGGTCATCCTCAATTATTCTCTGAATTCCCCTGACGAAACAGAAGAGAGCCTCCTTCAAAGTATCGAGTCGTACAAAATAGTGGCCTCGATATTGGGAGAGGACCGGGTGTTTCCCTTGATGTTTTTCCTGGGAATCCAGCCTAATACGGATTTGGAGCAGCGATTATTATCGGAAGGCTATTTGTCGAAGGGTTACAACCCGCTCAGTTTGACGCCCTGGAACGTCAAAAAAATGCTCTACAATCCGGCTCCGCTTAACAAGATCATCGCCAAGGCTTGTCTAGCGGCCTGGGGTCGGAAGCATGGGTCGCAGGATCCCCGCCCCTGGTCTGGCAGCTTGAGCCAGAGCGCCACCCAGCAACAGGGGCACGCCTATGCGGACACAAGTTTATCGAAAGGATTTGAAACCAATTCCGGGCGGGATGCCCTGCTCACGCTGGAAGAAATCCTCCGTTCGCGACGCCCTTCTGACTCTCAGCCGGTTTCACCTGCCCCCGAGCCCAATCCTTCGCGTTGATTCTTCTGTAAATTTGTGTAGTGCGTGCAACAGACTTGCAGGAAGTTTGAAACGTCCCCAATATCCAAGGGGAAAGTTTCCTGTAGGAAACCGTGAAAACGAAGGAAGAAGGAATTCCCAATCAAATTGATACCCACGGATCAAGTGGAAACATCTGAGGGTCTTGGAGTTACTCTTTGATCGTGAACTCCATTGTCCCGATGACGTTGACGGCATGGAGGGCCTGGCCGGGTGCGCCATAAAAAATCTTGACCTGATACTTTCCTGGTTTCCATCCATCAGCCGGTTGCGACACTTGGAAGTATCCGGATCGCTGGTTCATTTCGAGTTCGATCACGTCTTTTCCGATGGGCGTATTCGACGTCACTTGCCCATCGTTCATGTCAAACCATGCTACCGCAAATTGCCCAGGGGCATCCAAGGGTTGTGCCTCGAAGACGATGTAGAACATCTGGGTATCGGAGGAGAATTCCGAAACACCGGGGTCCACGGGTTGCACATAGGCATCCGTGGTCATCCACCCCGGCCGGCCAAGGGAATCCCAGGGCGTCTCATAGCCACGAGCCATGGTAATCCAGGTAAAGACACCTTGTGGGCGCTTCCAGTTGACCTGATCAAACGCCATGTCTTTGAGCATATCGTTTTTGTTCGGAGCCAGGGTCGAGCTGCCAAACGGATCGTCTGCCCAACTGATACTGCTGAACAGGCCAATAAAAATAAGGGCCGCCGCGACACGAAAGAAGCAGAAACCGCTGACAGACTTACGAACCAATTTCATAAAAAAACTTTCTACCATATGCATGGTCCACCTCCTGGTGGGAAGGCCTTCTCTGTCTAATCCATTTTTCTCATTTTACAATACTTGACCCACAAATGTTGCGCAATCAGGCGAAAAAAACGAACGGGAAAAAAAGAATGATGAGAAAGTGGAAAGACCGATTATGGCAGAGGAGCAGGCACCCGGGAACCTTCAACCCCTTGCCGGCGACTATCGACAATTCTATCGGCAACCTCGGCAATGTGCTTTTCCAGAATAAGACGGAGATGGCTGCCGGGCCGATAATCCGCGGGAGCCATGAAATGGACCCGGTCCGCGTGGAAGGTAAGCTGATAACATTTTTCAAATGACCGACGGGTCTGATCTTCGGGATTATAGACCGCCAAGGCGAACCCGCCATTTTTCTTCATGACGGTAAAGCAGGGAACGTCCGTCGGTCCATCGCCCACATAGATCATTTGTCGAAACGGCACCCGACGGCTTTCTTCGGGCATATGGTCGTTCACATCATCTTTTAAATCCGTCAGGCCTTTGTTAACCCGAAACAGGAATTGGGTTTTCTGTGTGTGGCTAATGGTGCGTTTGGGGAAACTGATGTGCCCATCTTCTTCGTCGAACTCACAGCCAAAAATGGCGCGGACCTGGCTGGCGACCACGCTTCCCTCCAAAATGGCCTTGAGTCCGGAACTGACCACATAATGTTCCAAGCGGATGGGAACTTCCTCATATTTTGGTTTTTTTAAGATCCCGTTAAGCTCTTCAAAAAATGAGGGGACACCTGGGAAAAAGGACAACTGATGGCCCATGTCACGGAGGTCCTGATTCGAAAGGGTCCGGATGCGGGGTTCTTCCAGCATCCGTTTCATATAGGCCAGCTCCTGATCGTAATCCCGGGCTTCGATCAGAGCCGTGCAGCTTTTCCAAAATGTGGACGAGTCGAGTTCGGCGTGCCGGAGAATCGTGTGATCCTGCATGTAATGCGGACTCAACGTATGATCAAAGTCATAGACGATAGCGATAATGTTCTGAGGTTGATGCATGAGGCTTCCCTTCCCGATCTTGGGACCAGCAGTGTAAGTTGGGGAGCGAAAGGTGTCAACGAATGAGCCTGCGCGAGGAAGAGGGCCCTGGTGGCCGTGTCCACCCGTGGATTACTGTCGAATTAGA
>DOFS01000324.1 GCA_003523945.1 Nitrospiraceae bacterium
CGGGCGATGACCGAACGGGAAAACACGATCCCCAATCCACGATACCAATCTCCGGCTCCCGGCGAACGCTTGCCGATTCTGTTCGAGCCCACCACCGGTAAGATCGCATGGCCACACTTGAGGCCGCATTTCGGAAAACGAGTGCCATTTTCTCAAAATCACAATCCTTCTCCTTGGCTCGAAATGATCCATTTAGACGAGGATGGTCAGATGAGTTCCTATCCGGCAAAGCCTGGAGAAAACGGACGATGGAGCCTGTGTCCAGCTAATGCCGGCTCTAAGAAGTTTAACGTGCATTTCATCAAGACCCCCATGATGGTGGCAGATAAACAAGGGGATGAACCGGCAATCATCGATCCGGATGGGACGATTTATGTTCTGCATGAAGAGGAGGAAGAGGTTCGAAAACATAATGATAAAAGGCATCCGCTGGTCGTGAGGTCTAACGTGTACGACTGTGTTGACTGGATGCTGACAAACGAATGGGTTGATGACGACAATTTCAACATGCATGCGTCGAAGATCAACACCCATTGGCATTTCATGCAGTTCGACAATCAATCGTCGGATGGTGTGATTACCGGTTTTTCGTATGAGCAATCGGTGCGACCGTTTACGATGATGGAGAAGACGACTGACAAGGGCCTGCCACTGCCGATGAATACGGTCTTCACGAAGCCGGGCAAGAAGGGGGATATGACCATTACGGTGAAAAATGCCGCGCAATATCATCCGAAGACCGAGATTCTGATCGGTGCCGATAACGTGAAAGACAACGAGGTCGGGCGCATTCAAGCGATCGACGGAAATCAGATCACGCTATATCGGCCATTAGAGCATGATCATCCGGTGGATGACATCGTCACCGTGGAATTCGTAAGGCAACGATTCTGGGCGGATGCGGATGTGGGCACCGTGTTCTGGCACGACCATGCGGTCGGCCGTGTGACCTGGGGACATGGAGGGTTCGGAACGATGATTGTCGAACCCTGGGGTTCGACCTATCACGATCCTAAAACGGGGGAACCGATCCGAAGCGGACCTGTGGCCGATATCCGGACGACGGAGCCGGTCGGGTACGGGGTGAACGGGAGCTTCCGCGAGCTGATGGTGCAGTTGAACGACAGTGTGCCGCATTCCGTCAACATCGTCACTGCAGGTAATCCTCCCGGCCAGCCGATTGAAGTCGCGCTGGAGGCGGGAAAGACGATTTCATTTCCCATGCCTGAACATATTCCCATGACACCGATGCCGTTTCTCAACGGGGGAACCCACACCACCGGTGGCAGTTTTAACTTCCGGGCCGAACCGATCGCGGCTAGACTCAAGGATAACCCGGATTTCTCGAACATCTTCAATAGCCATGTTCATGGGGATCCCTATACGCCCATGGTCAGGGCGTATCTCGGCGATACGGTCGTGTTCCGGCTGTTGGAGACCATGACAAACGAATCAATGGTGTGGACGTTGTCAGGGCATACCTTCCTGTCAGAGCGGTATGCCGGTGATGCCAACCGGAAAAATTCCATTCATATTGGTATTGCAGAGCGATACGATCTTGTGGTTCCGCAGGCAGGCGGGCCTCGGCTCCAGCCTGGTGACTACATCCATTTTAACGGACGTTCTTCAAAGTTCTCGGAAGGAGCCTGGGGTATTCTTCGGGTCCTGGATAAGGAGGTGCCTGATCTTCAAAAGCTGCCGGCCGGATATTCCGGCCGTAATGAAATTCCGACGCCGGGGCCGGTCTGTCCTGCCGAAGCACCGGTCAAATCATTTAATGTTGTGGCGATGGATTTTCCTTCCATGAATTTCAACACGACGGCACCCGAAGCCGTGGAGGTCGATTTCGAACGGAACATTCTGCTCCAGAATCCTGAGGGAAAAATATATGTGCTCGAAGAAGATGTCGAAAAGGCGGCCGGTGGAATTCAACCGATGCCGCTGACTCTGAGAGCCAATGTAGGCGACTGTCTCAAGATTCAACTGACGAATCAAATGAAGGAAAGCCGCGCCTCGTTCTCCGCGCTTTCCCTCGCCTTCGATCCTAAGGATTCGTTGGGAGCCAACGTCGGACAGAACCCCGGCGATCAGACGGTTGCACCTGGCGAGAGCCGGACCTACACCTATTACGCCGATCCGTTTTTGGGGGAGATTGCTTCGTTGGTTTGGGACTGGGGCAATGTCATGCACAATCCACGGAATGGGCTCTACGGCGCAATCATCATTGGGCCGAAAGGCGCGACATATCGGGATCCGAAAACTGGTGCGGATATATCGAATAAGAACAGTTGGATTGCCGACGTGATTGTGGATAGAACGGTGACGGGATACGAAGACCGACCTAATTATCGGGATGCGGCCTTGTTTTTCCAGGACGAGGACAACATTATCGGTACGAGCTTTATGCCTTACGTGCAGAACGTGGCCGGTTTGGTCGGTGTAAACTATCGGGCGGAACCCTATCTATTCCGGGAAGAGCAGGGTTGCACGTTGGACAGGATATTCCAGCCCTGCTCAGAGGAAAACCCGGTTGACCCCGTTACGCCGATCATCGAGGCCCATGCCGGTGACCCCGTTCGCATCCATGTTTTCGGTGCCAGCAGTGAGCAGAACGGGATGTTCAGTGTGGAGAGTCATGAATGGCCGATCGAACCATTCATGAGGGGAGCCGACCAAATCAACGTCGTAGAATTTTCAGGTTCGGAAACGTTGGATGCCTTTATTCCTGCGGCGGGCGGGCCATATCAACGGACCGGGGATTACGTCTGGAGCAATCAGCGGTTGCCATATTCCCAATCAGGACAATGGGGATACTTCCGTGTGCTGCCCGGCGATGATCAACGGATTCTGCCATTGGATGGTGGGGCACCGGCCGTTAAAGAAGCCAAGTTACCCCACTTGGAAATAACCCAGGTTAAACCCGTCGGACTGAAATGAACCGGCATGATGTTTAGTTGACGGGTTTAGGAGCGGGGAAGCCAATGTTGGGCTTCCCCGTGCTGGTCACATCAGATTTTGACTTGATTATGATGGACTCAAGGAACCAGTCCTTAAACACTCTATTGCTAAGGAATGGTAGCGGAGGGCTGAATGAGAAGCAAGGTGGTGAAAATTATCGGGGTGGTTTTAGGTATTCTGGGAACCTGGATTATCCCGGTATGGGCCTATGAAGAAAGCAAGGTTGAACAGGGAGGGACGATTCGTGGGCAGGTGATCTTGGCTGGCGGTATGCCTAAATCCATGGCATTTAATTTGGTCACGATCCCGGATCCGGTATTTTGTGGGCGGATTTCAACTGGAACGGGATGGCGTATTGTTGAAGATTTTATTCTTGGACCTCGGGGCTCGTTGAAGGATGCCATCGTGATGCTCAGGGGGATTGAAAAAGGAAAAGCCTTTGAGTTGCCAAAGGTGACAATCGAAGCCAAGGATTGTGATTTTCTCCCATTTGTCAATGTGTTGAGGGATCAGGATGAACTGACGGTCATTAATATGGATCCGGT
>DOFS01000529.1:0-6922 GCA_003523945.1 Nitrospiraceae bacterium
CCGCCGACACGCCCGCTATGAACAGTCCGCTTAGACTGAGGGTAACCATTCCAGAGAGATACCAACCTTTTCCCGATGTACATTGCAGATTTTTTTTGCCGATCATGAAACGCTCCTTTGATAAACATGAGATCATTCATGTGCTGACCTGACGATTGTCTTGTTCAGGCTGCAACGTTGTCAATATATCTCACACCCCTACCGGGCTCCCGCCGATTCCAAGATATTCACGATTCGTGTGAAACCTTTGGTCCGGGCATGTTGCAGCGGGCTGATGCCATCCCCATCCGGCAAGTTCATATCGGCACCCGCCTTAATAAGCATTCCTACAATCTCCTGATGTCTGGGACCCCCGTCACTCAGGATAATGGCCTCCAACAACGCGGTCCAACCCAATCGATTCACATGATTGATATCCACACCGGTTTGCAATAATTCCTTGACGACCTCAACATGTCCGCGTTCACATGCCGGAATCAAGGCCGTTCCCCCGAACCGGTTATAAATTCCAAAATCGGGTTTGGCCTCTAATATCAACTTTAGAATCTCGAGGTATCCTCTTGCTCCGGCTAAGAGCAATGGACTGTCCAGTTGACGATCCTGCGCATTCACATCCGCTCCGGCCTCAATCAACACCTTGGCGCTATCACCATGGTTGCGGTCAACGGCCAGGAGTAACGCCGTTTGCCCCTTCCCATTTTGAGTGTGAACACTGGCACCTTGATTCACCAGTTGCCGGACCATAGCCGCATCATTCCGTCCCACAGCCTCGAATAAGGCTTCATTCAGCCCTGTCTTTGGGACCTCCTCTTTGGTATACCCCGGTCCCGCACACATCAGAAGCGACACCATCACAAGGATTCCGAATCCTTCCATAGGTTCGTGCATCCCATTTGTGGTCAATTTCGGCTTGTACTCAGGATAGGGAGGGCCAGACAAGGCAATACCTCAATCTGGCAAATAAAAATGGAGAACCGGACAGCAGTAATATCTGAACACCAAAACTCACGGCTCATTACCGCGTCAATACACCGACCTCACCATTGAAATACCCGCAATCACCGTCCAGGCGATTATTGATCAATTTCATGGTTGTTTTTTGATCGTGTGTTCAGCGGAAGAAAAAGCTCCAAGGGCTTTTCCAGCGCTCGTTTGAATGACTGGAGAAACCGTGCCCCTTGCGCCCCATCAAGCGCTCGATGATCGCAGGAGAGCGTGATTTTCATCCGGCGGGATAATTTTATGGCCTGTCCCCGTGCCACCGGAACAACATTCACCGCGCCTATGGCCAGAGAAGCCGCTTGGGGCGGCATCAAGACCGCAATAAAATTATCCACCTCAAACATCCCAAGATTAGAAATGGAGAACGTGGCCCCGGCATATTCCTCCGGAGTGAGCTGTTGGCCTTTGGCCCGGACAAACAGATCACGAATCTCTTCAGCGACTTGCAGAATATTTTTTCCGGCGCAATCCCGTATGACAGGAGTAATGAGTCCTTCCTCCAAGGCCACCGCGATCCCGATATCAATCGTTGCGTGCCGGCGTAAGGTTTCCCCCATGAATGAAACATTGATTTCAGGATGACGGGCCAAAGCCAGGGCCGCCGCACGAACGAACAGGACCGTTAAACTCAAGGGGGAGTTATTCACTTCCTCCATCTGCTTCCGAAGCCGCTCGGCCTGATCCATGGCCACTTCTGTGGTGAGATAAAAATGAGGAACAGGGGCCTTACTTGACGTGGTGACTCGAGCGATCGCCTTGCGCATTTGGCTCAGGGGAACATCCTTGGTTTCCCCTTCCGGAATCTTGGGAGTATCCCTCTGTCCTTGAATATCGGCTTCAACGATCCGGCCTTCAGGGCCGCTTCCTGTGATTGTTGACAAATCAATCCCCTGTTCTTTGGCCAGCGCCTTGGCTCGAGGCGACACTTTGATCTTTGCCTCCGGGCTCGTCTCTGCCTTCGTTGCCTGGGCTTCTGTCTTCGCACTGCTGGATTTTTCTCCCTTGGTCGGGATGGATGGTGCCGGCGAAGGAGGAGAAGGCTTTTCCTTTCGAGAAGGAGCAGCAGAATCTTTTTGAGGTTCACGGGCTGCAGCTTGATCCTCAGAGGTCTCAGCCAGCGTGGCCTCAATGTCATCGTCCTGTTCTCCAATTACGGCAATGAGCTTTCCGGCTTTGACCGTTTCCCCCTCGGGCACCAACACTTTTTTCAGCACACCGGACCCAAAGGATTCCAGATCAAGGACCGCCTTGTCCGTTTCAATTTCCGCCAGAATGTCTCCCGAGTCCACAGCATCCCCCTCATGCTTTTTCCAAGCCACCACGACTCCTTCTTCCATGGTATCCGTGAGTTTGGGCATGACGACACGCGTGATCATAGGCCTCTCCTGTTATGGCAGAAACATCCTTTAAAAGACTCTGTTGGGAAAAATGTTTGAGAAACAGTCATTAAAAAAATAGCTTGCATGTTAAAGAATCTGTTTCACCGCCGAGATGACACGAGCCAGATCCGGAATGGCCAGATCTTCAAGCGGTCGAGTGTACGGCATGGGGACTTCTTCACCGGCGACTCTGACAATAGGCCCATCTAAGAAATCAAATCCTTTTGAATAGATGGTCTCAGCAATCTGAGCCCCTAACCCGCAAAACTCCCATCCTTCTTCCACAATGACGACACGTCCTGTTTTCTTGACAGATTCCAGGAGGGTGTCGGTATCCAAGGGTTTTAATGTCCTGAGGTCGATGACCTCGGCATTAATGCCTTCCTTTGATAGGGCTTCCGCAGCCTCAAGCGCCAGTAAGGCCATCTTTGAATAGGCCACAATCGTCACATCGCCTCCTGAACGCGTTACAGCGGCCTTGCCAATCGGCAGGGTGTAATCATGATCAGCCACCTCGCCTTTCGTGCCGTATAGCAGTTGGGCTTCGATAAAAATAACCGGGTTCTCATCGCGAATGGCGCTTTTCAATAAACCCTTCGCATCAGAAGGCGTTGCCGGTGCAATCACTTTCAGTCCAGGAACATGGCAAAACCAGGCTTCAAGACTTTGCGAATGCTGGGCGGCTAACTGATGAGCGGCACTCCCGGGTCCGCGAATCACCATGGGCGCGGATAATTGTCCTCCGGACATATAGCGGATTTTCGCCGCATTATTCACGATTTGGTCAAGGGCAAGAATGCCGAAATTAAAGGTCATCAATTCCACAATGGGACGCAACCCGGCCATCGCCGCGCCAATAGCCAACCCGGTGAATCCGGCTTCGGTAATCGGAGTATCTAATACCCGCTCCGTGCCGAATTCCTCCACGAAGCCTTTGCTGACTTTAAAGGCCCCTTGGTAATACCCTACCTCTTCTCCAATTAGGAAGACAGAAGAATCGCGCTGCATCTCTTCACGCATTGCCTGATTGAGCGCTTCCCTATAGGAAATCAACATTGTTCGCCATCATTTAGATTTGTTCTTAATTGTGTTCCATGATGAATATCAAACCAACACCTCTGCCATATTTGCGATAAGCTGATACCCCTCATTCAACCAACACATCCTCATGGAGAGCGCTGGCCTCAGGAAACGGGCTTTCATCGGCAAACTTCACAGATTCGGTCACCGTTTTAATCACATCGTTTTCTATCTGCTTCAACTCGGCTTCCGTACATAAGCCCTCCTGGAGAATCCTGGACTTTAGGAAAATCAAGGGATCCTGCTTGCGTGCCTCTCCAACTTCCTCTTTGGTTCGATAATGACCGTGAGCGGGATCGGACATGGAATGGCCCATAAACCGATAGGTGGACGCCTCAATGAAGTATGGTTGTGGTTCCTTTCGCATCCTCTTCACGACACGCGCAGTCAACTCCTTCACCGCCAGCACATCCATCCCATCCACCTGCTCCGCTTCAATGCCATGGGCCCTGGCCCGTTCAGCAATATCTTTATATAACAGCATCCCGCGTTCAACGGGCGTACCCATCCCGTACCGGTTGTTTTCGCAAATAAAGATAACAGGCAAATTCCACAGCGCAGCGAGATTGAAGGCTTCATGGGTATGCCCGCTGGGAACCGCCCCATCTCCAAAAAAACAGAGGACCACCCGGTCTTCCTTGCGATACCGTGAGGCAAACGCCAGCCCGACCGCAAGCGGTAAATGCCCACCAACAATGGCATAGCCGCCCATGAAATTACGTTCCACGTCGATAAGATGCATTGAGCCACCTTTGCCCTTGCACAACCCGGTGGCTTTTCCGAACAATTCAGCCATCACTTTTTTAGGATCCGACCCCCTGGCTAAACAATGTCCGTGATCGCGATAGGAGGTAATCACATAATCATCCGGGCGAATGGCATGCATACATCCTACGGCAACCGCTTCCTGACCGATGTATAAATGCAGGAAGCCCGCAATTTTCGCTAAGGCATACATCTCCGCCGACTTCTCCTCAAACCGTCGGATGAGAAGCATATCCTTGTACAGTGTCAGAAAATCGTTCATGTTCGACTAATGTTCCTTCGAATGATGTTTCCCAGCGAACTCCTAGTCATTCAAGAAATAGGATCTCAATTTCCTCGCGTTCTGTCTACCGAGTTTTGAAGGAACTGTAGCAAGAGATCGCATGCCGAAACAATTTTCAAAACTCTTTTTATATTGTTCTTTTTAAACCATCTTTTCTCTTGACTCACACGTAAAAAAAGACCGGCTGTAGATTCGATCTACTGCCGGCCTTGGTCGATAGTTTTAGAAAGGTATATGGAACTCAATCTCACCTGTTCCCGGGTACGTGGGCATTTCCCAAATCGGGTAAGAAGGGCACCTCATTCCGCTTTTAAACGGCCTTCCGCCTTGACTGGCCGAATGCCCGTCTACCCTCGTCTGCCTTAGGTCATGCCTTCTGGCGTGAGCCCTTAGCCACAAGGATGGACGCCATGATGGCTCTCGACTTACAACCGGAATGGGTCAGTAATACAGATGAAGGCCGATGCCAATCCATTCGGTGCGCTGAGTAAAAAATTGGCCATTGGGTGAGGGGCCTTTCAAATATTCCAATAATAATTGCAGTTTACGGTCGCCGATGCGGGCATTTTCAAATTGTAGCCCGGCCATCACAGAACGGGTGATCGACCAATTACTTCTCTCGTTGATTTGAAAATCTGCATACGCGACAGGCCGAATCTTTCCGGTCAACAAGGTCCAGGGGCTGGTGAGTTCAGCCCCGAATTGACTCGTCCCTCGCCCTAGGGTATTAGGATCCCGACCCACCAGATATCCGCCTCCCCCATACACACGAAACCAGTCGAAAAGATCATAAGATACTTTCACATCAATTTCTTCATAAGCCAAATTGATTCTGTTCGGCCGGTTATTGAGAATAAATTCATCCCCGAGATGCGAACTTTGATGGTAAATGCGCACGAAACCCGAAAAGGGCCCGGTGCGGTAACTGGTGAGCAATCCGGCGGTATAGTCCGCATTAACAAGATCTGTGGATGGTGCATCCATATTAAAGATGCTGAAGACTCCGCCCTGAAACGCGATTTCCCATTGTCCGTTCAAGGGAGCGGCGTTGCGATAGATCGCGAACGTTTCTCCGAAATTTGCGGAGCCGGTTTTTTTTGGTTCGGAACCTTTTGAAACACGACGGTACGCTACCGAGAAATGCGGCCAACGCGGGTCGGCATGGAGCGGATCAAAAAGTAGACCATTAGGAAGGAATTTGGATTCGGGTTTGGGAATTTTTTGGGTGATGGCATCCGATGGAGGAGATTTCGGTATTTCATCGGCGGCAACTCCCTCAAGGATTTCTACTCCGGTGACACCTGGAATGTTTTCTAGGGCAGTCTTGACCTTTGTTCGGTCCAGGGTGCCGAGAGAGACGGCATATACTTTTACGACACCATCTTTTACGATCAAGGAGGCGTTCGTTGCATTGAACTCGTGCTGAAGTACCGCGGCGGCATATCCGGCGATGTAGGAATCTTCGACCGCCAGGGCATTTGTCACCCATCCTGGAAGGAGACAGAGCAGGAACACGACGACTTGTGTCGATTTCCGCAATACTCTATATGTCGGCGTAGGGACGGCAGACCCTATGGAGAAAGAACCAAACTGTCGGGTCATGGCAATCTGCGCTCCTAACCAATATCTGGTGGTAATGAGAACCTGGCCAAACAATCCGCAAAATCAGAGAACCATCGATCAGCCCAACCGAAGAAAAGACCGCCGATCTCATACCCAAAGGGCACTGGATGGGGATTCATTCAATGGCTATAGACCTACTCCTGTTCACAAATTACCATGATGAATCCTTTTCCTTGGAGAGACAAAAAGTCATGCCCAGGACCATAATTTGGACGTTGTTAGATGAAATATGTCCGTCCCGAGTTGATAAACAAGCTATAGGAAAGAGAGGGCCCGTTCAGACAACACAACAAGTGTAAGGCTTCGACTTGAGAGAGAATCGGCTCAGCACAGAGCGGGTTCAGTAAGCCGTTCGCGGTCTTTCGACAGGCCTATTGACTCATGCGGGAACTGGCTCCCCAGATTCGGAGGGAGTGATTTCAGCAACCAGCTATGTATTTGAGCAGCCTCTAATGCGGTTTCAATCCAGTCATTCAACCTGAGAATCCCTATTGACCAGTGGTCCAGACCGAAAAGGTAAACCCTGTGCAGAGATGGGAGCATTTCCCGGCTAGAGGCAACTGATGCTTTTTCTAGAGAGACGCCCATTTACCTCTTTCGTATGTCTCAAAAAAAACCGGCCGGCTGCAGAGTAACTCCACAGCCGGCCTTTTTCGGAATGCGTACAAATGAATAAAGATTACTCTTGGCTGGATTCCTCTTTCATGGGTTTCTTCTTCATTTTACCCATTTTCTCTTTTCCCTGGGCTTCAATTTTATCCGACATATCCTTGTCTTTGACACCGGGTGA
>DOFS01000529.1:7142-10647 GCA_003523945.1 Nitrospiraceae bacterium
GACGCAAACGAGACGGAACTGATTCCGAACAGAAACACGACAGCCACGCACGCTAGCCTTACGCGCTTCATAGAACCACCTCCTTGTCAAAACACACAGGTTGAATGGTGAATTGCCTGGGGAAAGAAGCATATCCTGCTCCGACTGTTGATTATTGTCAAATCCCATTCTCTTGCTGAAGATGTTCCGCACAGAGGCCACGACTCCCCCCTGCGCAGAGGGGGATGGATTCATCTATTGCACAAGAAGGTCGACCACCTCATCCCAGGTTTTAATAGTGCCAATCACCGTCGGCTCCCCGAGTTGAATATTGAAGGTATCCTCTCGAACCATCCGCAAGGCAATCACCAGATTATTGAATTCCACCAGGTTATTGGTTTCGAATATGGTTAAAAAATCAACATCCGAGAGGCCGGTAGAATGGTACAGTTTTCGTTTAATTGTCTTTAAATAGGCCAGGGTGGGCAGGGTATGTTCCTTTATCATCTCCACACGGTCCTCTTTAGCCAGATTCCACCATTGGGCATTTTTCCGAATGGGGATCATGATGGCATACCGGGGCGGCTCCCCTTCGTATTTCCCTGCCTTCAGTTTTTCCAGCAAGTCAGGAAAATCCGGGGCATAATTCAGCCCCTTGGTCACACCACTGATGGTGTATGTTAAATCCAGATGCCGGCCGAGGCCGGTGGCCCGAAGTTGGGTTAGGAATTGCTGATTGGCTTGGAGGTCTGCGGAATGGAGCCGAAGCATACAGTGAGATTCCGTTGTGAGCCCGTAGGTCCAATAGGCGTCCACGGTGACCTGATCTTTGTAGCCTTCCAACAGGGCTTTCGCCTCCTGCCCGCCTTTTTGTCGTTCCTCCAGGGACAACGTTCCCCAATCGCTCTTTACCTCAAAAAGGACAAAGGTGCCAAAAATAGGCGCCTCGGCCGCCCAACTCCCGACGGGCAAAAGACTCAGTACGACCGCAAAGAATACGAGGGATGCTAATGCGCGCATACATGTTTCTCCTTTTATGTAACCTGAAAATACCGAGATTTTCACGTTTTGAATGGATGGGTTAACGGCTTCCCCAGCCTCTTTTGATAATATTTGAACTCGCACAAATTTTCAAGGGTCCACCTGGGAACGGGCCCGAGGAAAATTAAAAATTTTTGTGAAAACGTGGGAATGGTGAAAAATGATATAAACAGTCCGGAAGGAGATGATCCAGAGAGGCTGACCGAAGCGGGTTTCTGGGTGAGGATCTGCCCCATATCGGCAAGACAGCCAGAGGTCATGAAAGAAACTTACCACCAGAATGGACCGGGCTGTCATACACCTCCCCCTCGCTCGCACAGGAATAGGGATTCACAAACCCAACGGTCATGTAGACAAAGATTCAGGCAAACAACCCGATGGCCTTATCCTTAATTCAGACTTAGTGTCATACCGGTAAAATTCTCGAAAACATCCTCCGCGGAGATGGTGTCCACCATCCGTTACTTTCGTTACACGAGAGTTTCAAAGGCCCTGATGCTTACCACCGTGTCAAAATAAAACAGCCTGCCGGAAAATACACCTCCCGGCAGGCTGCCTGATGCCCCAATAGCGCTCAAAGCCGGTTTACCCGGCCCCCCAAAGAACAAGGGTGTGAAAATGGTCCCTTATTTTCCAATATTGTCTATGGTTTCGTTGGTTTTCTCCTTGGCCGATTCTTTAACCTGATCCATCATGCCACCTTCTTCTTGTGTTGTGGCACCCTGGGCTTCGATCGCTTGTTCCTTTTCAGCACCCTTCATGCCCATAGCTTCATGAGCTTGTGCTTGACTTGAAGCCTCTTTTGCTTCTTCGGCTTTCCCCTTCAAGGTATCCATCATCCCGGCAGTTGACATTCCGACTAAACCCACCACAAACACCACGGCAAGGACTGCGGACAGTACCTGTTTCATAAAAAACCTCCTTTAAAGGAAGAACGTGAAAGAGGGGAAAAACAGTGAGGATGAGTCTTTACCTTGCGCTTTTTCCCAAACTAAAGTCAATCGGCATAGGGTCGGGAAACCTCTATCGGCGACCCCGATGCCCACCCCCATGCCGTCGACCATAATACCCCAAAGAAGAACGCGGAAAGCCCCGGTAGGAACCCCAATAACTCCCCCAGTAGGGATACGGCCCCCAATAGGGACGATACCCATAAGCGGTCCGTGGAATAACCGGCCACACCTTTAACGCTTTCATCGCGAGGGTAGGATAGACCTTTGCTTCAGCATCTACTTGGACGGTAACTTGCCCTGTCACTTCCCCAATGATGGTGAGGCGAGTCCCTTCGGGAAGGGTGGCGGGATCGAGAAAGGTCTTCTGTGTAGCATAAAAGCGGCCTTGTGATTTGATCCGGTCCCACTTAGGAATAGAATTATTGTCTAAAGGGATTTGAAGCACCATCACTTCTGTCCTGTCCATGAGACGTTTCGCGGATAGGACTATTCCCCCCACTTTTACAATCTGCCCTATATGCGCGGAAGGATCTTGAACCACGTGAGAAAACGACACGCCGGTCGTCACTTGCGCTTCCAGGTTTGTGGAAAAAGGCGAGGTTGAAAAGGTCGTACATCCGCTCAGGCCAACCCATACAACGGCTAACTGAATGAACCACATTCCCATTTTCATAGATCCCTTACTCATCTTGTCATCCTATTATACTTCTTCTCCTGAACCTAGGGAGTGTGAGAAACGGTGAGGATTCTTTCCGTCAGATGGCGGAATTTCCGAATCACGGGATTTGTTCGGGACCTCAATCGGAATAGGATGTTGTCACCCGATACGATTGCCTTATTCAAGAAGGATTCAAGTAACACATTGATGCCTTCTCTTAAAGGCGAGCAACCCATGACTATTTAATTTTTTGACTTGTGATTTCCATTGCTCCAGGTTACATTTCACTCATCACCTTTCCCAGGAATGACCTTCACACACAAAAGGAGTCGACAATGGCTGCAAAAAAAGTTGTGAAAAGTACGGCGCAAAAAGCATCCAAGAAGGCATCTCAGGTCAAGTCGGCGGCAAAGAAAAAATCAGCGACCCTCGCCAAGCGTGCCAAGAAAGCCGGCAAAACCGGAGTACAGAAAGCTAAGGGCGCACCCAAACGTGCAAAAAGCACCCTGTCTCAAGCCAAGAAAACAGCGATCAAACGATCCGCCGGCGTTTCTGCACGTACGAAGAAAACCGTGGGCCAATTAAAAAAGAAAGGGGCGAAGAAAGTCGCCTCGGCCGCCAAAGCTGTCAAAAAGAACACTCGAAAGCCTAAAAGCACTGTGCGAACCGCAGCGAAGAAAGCCGGGAGGACGGTAGGAAAAAACGTGGGGAAAGCCATAAAAACCGTCGAAGAATTGGTCCAACAAGCACAGGATTTTGGCAAATCGCTCCTGGGCTAATTACCTGCCATCGAACACGTCCAAGTCGTGTACTCACACCATGGATATAAGGTGCAATCTTTTCACCCGGCACTGGATTCGTACTTTTGACGCTT
>DOFS01000198.1 GCA_003523945.1 Nitrospiraceae bacterium
AAAACGGCGAAGGATAATGATCATCTGACATTAAAGGTCGCCAATCCGGATGATCTGTGGCTTCATGCACGAGGAACACCAGGCTCGCACGTGGTGGTCCGGTTGGAAAAAGGCGCCACGGTGCCTCCGGAAACGTTAAAGGACGCGGCGACGCTGACCCTGTGGTTCAGCGATTTGCGCAAAAGCGGGAAAGGCGAAGTCATTTATACTCTGCGGAAGTTCGTCAAGAAAGGCAAAGGCTTTAAACCAGGATCCGTCACCGTGGAGAGAGAAAAGTCGCTCTGGATTGAAATACAAGAGGAGCGATTGAAGCGCCTCAAAGGACACCCTTCCTAAAATCAGGCCTCAATCTGCTCCTTTGGTGTAAGTCAAAGAACAGAAGTGGTGCGCAAAGAAAGAGATCTGAGGTCAGACTAAAATCCCCCGATACACCCACTCGGGGGCTCGCTTAGGAAGTTATCCTCTGATGTTCTCTCGTAATTATTGAAAGAGGTGCGGGGGAAGTGAGAGCTTGACGTTGAACAAAGAGGTCGTATGAACCACATCTCGGCGATAGAACTCGAGAGTCCCGTTGAGCCCAACCACGAGAACTTCCTGAATACCCGAAGCAAGATAGGCTTGGACTTTATAGTTGATTTCGACCTGCCGATTCCCAGGTGACAGCACCTCGACGACGAAATCAGGAGCGTGGACTAAGCCCTCCTCGATTGTCACGACCTTCCATTTGTCTTCAGGCATCCATACAATATCAGGAACCCGAACACCTGCTGATGTGGTGAGAACGGCGGCCTCGGGGACCGCCTTTCCCCCAAGTTGTGCGCGCAGTTGAAAGGCAACCTCTGCACAAATAACCTGGTGTCGGATACTGGGTTTGGGACTCATGATCAGTTCTCCATGTTCGGTGAGTTCATACCTATCAGGAAGCTGATCATTGTGCGCGAGTTCAGCCCAGATTTGGGATAATTCTTCTGGTGAGAGAACGGTAGTAATGTCTGACATTGCTATCACCTTAGGAATCTCTTTCCATCCTGTCAATGAAACTAACCCTGCCAATAAAGGCCTTCCCTACCTTGAAGCTCTCTCCGGAGACCTTGAAGAATGCGGCGGTGTTGACCGTGTGGTTTAGTGACTTGCGAAAGAGCGGGAAAGGCGAAGTCATTTAAACCTTGCGGAAATCCGTCAAGAAAGGCAAAGGCTTTAAACCCGGTTCCGTGACGGTGGAGAGAGAAAAGTCGCTCTGGATTGAATTACAAGAAGATCGATTGAAGGGGTTGAAAGCCAGAACTGATCTTCCCCCACAACATCGGACACAGAATTAAGCGGCCTCCTCACAGAGCATCGGGATCTGCTGCCCGATCGCAGAGCGCCTTCTCCGCCGATTGTAATACTTTGCGATGTACTCAAAAATACTCGATTGGGCCATGCGCCGCGTCACGTACCGTGCTCGGTGAACCAGTTCGACTTTCCGTGTGTGGAAGAAGCTCTCTGTGCCAGTATTATCGTAGCAGGTCGCTCGGCGCCCGCTGCTCCCGTGCCGTTGCTCTCCATCAACCGCTGATAGCGCTTTGGGCAATCCTGACTGCCGCGATCAGAGTAGAGAAGCGTCTCTTTGGGAAACCCGCGACGGAGCAAGGCCATGCTCGGGGAGTCACACACCAATTGGTGCGTCATCCATCGGTGCATAGCCCAGCCCACGATGGCTCGAGAATACAAATCCATCACCACGGTGGGATACAGCCACCCCTCGTCGGTCCAGATATCGGTGATAGAACTGGTGACACACGGCCTGAATGCTATGTCATAACAAATGAAACCAAGGATCTCGCTTTTCCATAACCAGGTTTAATTTGGACATAGACCCTAATAGCCTAAGACATGCTGTCGTTGAGGCCATCATTCCACCGTTTATGCTTGAATTAAGACAGGTTTAATAGAAGCAGAGCCCTCTACTGAAAAAGACCGAGGGGCTGACGTTTCACATCTGCAGTTATCCGCCATCGGGCCCAACCCGGCAGAACTCTTGGCCCGTAAAAGGTTGAGCAAATATTAGTGATTTATTTCTCCGATAAACCTGAGACAGAACATGACGAAGTAAGGTTTGATAAAGGAAGGGAAAAATAGACAGGGTCAATCATCTCGTACTTGGAACTCCCCCTAACAGGCCTAAAAATACTAGGAATAATCTATGATTTTCATGTAAATCAAAAGCGTTACTTCAATTTAACGAAATTTACTCATGTAAAACTTTAATTACCTGCACCGCTCACATTCAAATATTTACACTCACTTATTCTTTGCTCAATTTTTGGAAATTTATTCCCCTACCCTGACCAACATGCCGCGATCTTTGCAGACATTGAAGGTGTGATAGAACAATGCCACGATGATGACCAGAAATCCAAAGTTAAGTCCCGTTGACCATAGCAAATGTGTCACCGGCACCATTCCAGTGGTGAGGACTGCGCGCATCCCTTCGAAGATATGCGCAGGGGGGACCATCCAGGCAATAGACTGCAGCACCGGCGGAAGGACATCAATGGGGTAAAACACACAGGAAATTGGTTGAAAGAGAAAGACCATGCCCCAGGCCAGCACTTCAGCCTGTTGTCCAAAACGCATGATAATCGAGGTGGTAAGCACTCCGATGATCCAGCCGGATACCACCAAATTCAAAACAAAGGGGAGCAATGAGATTCCCATCAGGAGGATATCGTAGGAATAAAACACCCAGGCGAAGAGCATCATCAAGCCGCCCACGGCCGTGACCTTCAGCACGCTCATGGTCATAGTGGCGACAAGATATTCTCCGACCGTTAACGGACTGGCAAATAAATTCATCAAATTGCGAGCCCACATTTCTTCTAAAAAGGACACGGCAATGCCTTGCTGCGCGCGAAATAAGACGTCCCAGAGGATCAGGGCTCCCAGGAAAAATGTGACAGCGCCATGCACGGGCATCCCGACCTTTTCAAGATATACCGTAATGAATCCCCAGACCACCAAATCTAAAAACGGCCAATAAAAGATCTCCAGCAAACGGGCGAAGCTTCGCTTATAGAGATACATATGACGGGACAATAAGGCGAGGATACGACCGAGACTCATGGACCGTTTTGCTCCCTGGCCAATTTCAAAAAGACCTCCTCCAGATCACGTTGGCCGTACCGGTGAATAATTTCCGGGGCGGTACCTTCTGCCACAATTTTTCCCCGTTGCAAAAAAATGATGCGATCGGACATCTCCTCCATTTCCCGCATATTGTGGGAGGTATAGAGAATACTCAAGCCTTCCGAACGTTGGTATTCTTTTAAAAACGATTTAATTTTATTGACGATATCCGGATCCAAACTGGCGGTGGGTTCATCGAGAAACAAGACCTTGGGTTCGGTCATGATAGCCTTGGCTAAGGTGAGTCTCGACATTTGGCCGGAGGACAGTTTTCTCGTGAGTCGATGCCGAATGTCCTCCATCTCCAACTTTTTGACAATATCATCAATGCGCTGCTGGATATGCTTGAGTTCATACAGCCTCGCAATGACCTTGAGATTTTCCTCTACCGTTAAGGAAAACGGCATCGAAATGTAGGTGGAGGAAAAATTCACCTGTTGCAGAATGGTTTCCCGATGTGTGGCCAGATCCAGTCCGAACATGTGAATGCTGCCGACCGTCGGCGTGATGAGCCCCAACAACATATGAATGGTGGTGGTTTTGCCGGCGCCATTCGGCCCAAGGAGACCGAGTATTTCACCTTTTTTGATATCGAAAGAAATATTATCGACGGCTGTAAAGCCCTGAAACCGCTTGGTGAGGTTTCGAACTTCAACGACAGGGGAAGCCATGGAATCTGAGGCGGGCATCAAAACAAAAACCCACCGATTTTATCGGGCAGGTGACAGGTTTCACAGCGATTACTCAGCACTTCACCCTCGTAACGTTGCTCCCCATCATGACAACGCAGACAATCGGCCATGTTCGCCTTCCAGAGCACCGAGTCTTTTGGATAATCTGGCTCATGTGGTTGATCATC
>DOFS01000395.1:0-4380 GCA_003523945.1 Nitrospiraceae bacterium
TCCTCATGAGGGTGAGGGGGTTTGGCCTCCTCCTGTCCCCCTCGTCTTGATCCTCCTCTACACATGACGTGTGAGGATACATTCACCATTCATCCATAAGAGAGAAATCAAAGAGGATTTCTCCGAAAAAGGATTCATTTTAAAGCGAGGTGCCCCCGTGAACATCCGTAGAGTTTTTATTTTCTCTTGCGCGCAGGTCTTTTGTATTTCCTTACTCACCTCAACCCTATCCTTTCTCGTCAATGTACCTCCGGTGTTAGCTCAGGAAGCCGAAGAAGCCGATCCACCGGAAGTCACTAACGGAGAACGGTTGTTTCTGGAAACTCGATTCTCTCAATTATTTAAAAATTTTCTGGATGACGGGGGCGATGTGAATGATCCCTTGACGCAAGGCGATCCCGCTCTCGACAAAGTGGCGAATTGGCAACTCCCGCCAGATCAATATGCCGATGGCCCGTTTGCCGGCCAATCGATGAACTGCCGAAGTTGCCATTTTGTCGATGAAGTACTCGACATTCCGAAATACGGCATGAATACCTATTCGGATTTTGCACGACGAAGTCCTATCCCAGCCCGTGAAGATGAAAAACACACATCGGTTCGAAACGCGCCCCCATTGGTCAATGCCGCTCTTCCGCGACAAATGTTTTTTCTTCATACCGATGCTGAATTCCCAACGATGGTGGATTTGGTCAAAGGCACACTCACCGGAAGAAACTATGGATGGCTTCCCAACGAAGAGGCAGCCGCCATTTCCCATATTGCCAGGATTATACGAGAAGACTCTGGAACCGGAGATCTTGCGCAAGAATTTGGTGGACTATCCTATCGTGTCCTGTTCACCGGAACCGATCCATCAATTCCTCAAGAATTTCTGATCCCTGAAGATTTCCGCGTAGAGGTCTCTCAAGCCACCGACCTGCAACTGGTTCAAGCCGTCACACAACTCATCGCCGCCTATACGGATCAACTCCTCTTCTCACAGGATGACGAAGGGAACTACAATCTCTCTCCCTATGATGCCTTTCTTGAGATCAACGATTTGCCACGCCAACCGGATAAATGGGAGTCTCCGGATTCATATACTCGTCGGTTGCTCCAACAGATTCAATTCCTCGAATCATACGATTCCCAAAATTATTCCCGATGGCCCTCACCCTCTTCTTCCGATAGCCCGACCCTGCAATTCGTGGAGAAAAATCCCCATACGGCAGATGGCAAGTTTCAGTTCCATAATCAACCATTCACCTTTGGGCCTGAGGAATTAAAAGGGTTGAAAATCTTTTTCGCTCAACAGAACCGACACAGACATCGTCGTCATAAAGGTCACCAGATTCGCCCCAGTGACCAGGCCCAGGGAGGAATTGGGAATTGTGTGGCATGTCATACCCCACCCAATTTCACCGATTTTCGATTTCACAATACTGGAATTGCCCAAACAGAGTATGAACGCATTCATGGTCCCGAATCGTTTTCCATGCTTCAAATTCCAAGATTGGATGAACGAAATGGAAATATCGAAGCCTACCTGCCTGCCACGGGAAAGCATCCTTATGCTCAAGAACCATTCCGCGCTATCCCCTCGCCGGACAACCCCCAACAGACCGACCTGGGCATTTGGAACATTTTCTGGAATCCCGACTTTCCCGGCTCTCAGCTACCTATTTGGTCCATCCTCTGCGAGGACACCCTCAATGAACACTATGGAGTGTTTCGTGGTTTCCAGGCCTGTCGACCAGATCGACTCCTCCCAAAAGCCATTGGAGCCTTCAAAACTCCAGGCCTCCGCGACTTAGGGCATTCAGCTCCCTATAGTCATACTGGTATCGCCGACACCCTGGAGGATGTAATTCGAGGGTATATGACAAATTCGGATTTAATGCGAAACGGGAAACTACGCAATGGCGCGTCCCAGCTCAAAGATATCGTCTTACTCCCAGAAGATATCCCGGCCTTAACGGCTTTTTTACGATCCTTAAACGAAGACTACGAATAAACGACTCAAATATCGTCGAGACAAAACCTTACACATGTATGGCTAACAACTGGAAGAGACTGAACTTCCTTAAGCCCACGGTGAATCTTTCACCGTGGGCTTGTTTTTTTGAATGCCTCTCCTTGCAAGACGGTTCTTTCGCTCCAACGACTCCGAAAGCAGCAAATTTGAGAAATCACCTTGGGCCATACAACGGGAGGAACTTTCCTCGAAGGATGGTTCATCCCCGTTCCTTGCACCTCCCATTCCGATTCGGACCGATTTTCCTCATTAGGAGTGGTCTATTTTTATAGTGAGACAACATGCCGTACAAAGTGAGTCGTTCTCAGAAGGAGGGAACGGCATGGAAGAGAAGATGATTCTGAGGGGCTTCACCCCTGACCAGAAGCGTGAGATGTTGCCGACAGAAAATTGTTATATGTCCTCCTCGGCTGTCTATGGCCCCAAAAATAGCATGGCCAAGTCGAGCCCTAGGCTCGGCGTGAGGCTCATGGAAGGAATTGCGCTAAGAGATCCGGGAAAGGAATTCCTTGTGGTACAACGGGTACAACGATTAGATGAAGGTGCGCATCGGGCATGTGCGATGATATCTGGTTACGGTCACTGATTGATCCTCCCGGTTGTTTTTATCCCCTTTTTTCTCTCGAGAACTTTCAAGGAAGTTGTCTTGGTCGAGGTGTTGCCTGTGACTACTACCAGTCAATGATCCTTGCCGATTCTCTCTTTCTAACAACGTCATCAGCCTTATAGACTCCCCGTCCATCCAGTCAAACCGTCTATCCAAATCATGGGCGCAAAAGGAGGACCCGTCTCACGCTCGTTAATCACGGCCCAAGCACCTATTATTTCCAGGATTTTGCATCTCCAGGCCAATGGCTCAGGCTGACTGGGGATGCCCTCGACAGAGAAAAACCTTCTGGCTGACAGGAAATCGCTCAATTTCAGTTATAGACAAACAACATGGTTTTTCTGTTATTTGAACATGGGCAAAGCATGTATTTTTATCTATTATTGAAAACATAAATGATTTTCATTATCATTAAATGACGAATTACAAAGACGACGGATATTTCCAATATAAATTCTCTTAAGGTTCCCCTCCAGACCAGTGACGTTATAGGAAATAATGAAGAAGACAATATCCAAACCAACTAACCCTCAACCATCTGATTGGACCTGCCACGATGGGAGGCCTATTGCCAGACTTACAATAAAAGGCACTGAAGTCCAATGTGGTCGAGGCACCCAGACCATGACATGCCAACGAGAACAACAAAATTCACAAGATCACCTGGAAAAGCTGATAGAGGAATTACGCTGTTTGGCGCGAGAAGGGACTCACGTGAAAATCGGGACAAATCCAGTCGAAGACCGATCTTCATTTATTTGCAAAATCCTTCAAGACCTCCTCTCCGGGTTAAAGGATACCCGGGCATTTTCACATTCAACTGCTCAACAGATTCACACCTTCATGATCTCACATCTGCATCAGGGGCTCACCCTCAAAGACATTTCCCTCTTCTTGGGGTATTCGGAAAAGTACTGTTCGCAACTCTTTCACACGGTTATCGGTGAATCATTCCGTTTCCATCTCAAAAGACTGCGAATAGAACGAGCTAAATTTCTGTTACAAGAAGGTCATGCCAACCTCAGGGAAATTGCGACAGCCCTTGGGTTTAGCGACCAGTTTGCCTTTAGTCATTTTTTCAAAAATGCGGTAGGTTACTCTCCCTCATGTTTCCGGGCTCTGTTTGAGGATGTATCTGAAGTCCAGCCCACACAAAATGCCAATGAACGCTAAAAGCCATCAATACAAACTATATTCCAGGGCGAGCTACCCAGTACCTGCTCAAAAATGTTGGGCGTCGTTCCCTCCTCCCGGGCGCCCAACCCCTTTTTTTGGTTGGAGGACACACACACAAACACAATGGAGGCCATTGCCATGACCATAGGACATTCCACTATTCCACGTATGCGAGTTCCTGCACTACTGAAGGGGAATATGATCGATGTGGACCTAGCCAGTCTGGAGGGACAATGGGGCATGCTATGTTGCCTGCCCCGCCTAGAATTTTGCGATGCCGTGTTTCTCAATCAGTTTCGCAGAGCCGTTCAAAAACAGGGCGCCGCCCTTTTGGGTATCCAACACCCAGCTCACCCGTTTCTCGCTGCCCACCTCCCCAAAGCCAAAATTCTTTCCATCCCTTTATTGACTGACTCCGCACAACGCATAGGTCGAGCCTTGGGCTTATCGAGTGAAACTCACTTAAACCAATGCCAGAGCTTCATCTTCGATCCAGAGGGAGTAGTCAGAAACAAACTGACTCATTCGTTCAACTGGCATTGCATGACCCTCCTTTTGGGCATATTGAAGCAATGCCAAG
>DOFS01000395.1:4504-4664 GCA_003523945.1 Nitrospiraceae bacterium
ATCCTCAGGCCACTCAAGAACATATCGACTTTCCTCCCACCGACAATTTCATATTTGCTGAACAGGGCCTGAATCCAAGCCTCTGCTGACACTCACTAACAAATCAACCTCATACCACGCAGGAGACACCTATGCCACCAAGTCAACAACTCAAACTGAA
>DOFS01000414.1:0-2084 GCA_003523945.1 Nitrospiraceae bacterium
ATTCCGTTTGTTTCAATATCCAAAAACGCCGCCTGAGATCGAAAGTTTGGATAGAGGCGCCAGTGGTCGCGAGCTTTCAGGATGTGCGTGAAATAACGCGAATTTTGCGCCTTCCAATGCTTTCGCGCTTCCAGAATGTCTTCATCGTATTGGGCTTTCCGAAGCGAGGAAATACGGGGAGCGATCGTTTTCTCCAGGAAAGCGTCCCAGGTGGCAATGCCATCCTCCCACCAGAGGCGTTCGGTGGATTCTCCAATGCCGGGTAAAAAAAGGAATGTGGATTGTAACATGAGTCTAAACGGGAAGAGAGGTTCATTCTAACCTTGATTTCACCAGGAGGACAAGCTACATTCGGAGCAATCTCCTTGATCTTATTTCATTCGAAACCTAAGCGAGAACATATGGAATTCAGTCCACAGAAAATCAAAATGACCATCGGTGGGATACAGGTGATTGCGCAACTTAAGCCGAATCGAACCGCACAGGCTGTGGTCGATGCTCTCCCTGTTGAGGCACCTGTGAATCAATGGGGAGAAGAGTTTTATTGCAACATGCCGGGGGTCAAAGACTACCGAGAAGTGGCCACTACTCAGGTGAAAGTTGGCGACGTGGCATTTTGGGGCATGGGGAGCATGCTAGCCGTCTTTTTTGGTCGCACACCCATGAGCCTCGGCGATGATCCGGTTCCTGCTGATCGGGTAAATGTGATTGGCAAAGTGCTAGGTGATCCTAAAGTGTTATTGGAGGCCACGGGGGCGTCTCTCATGAAAGTGGAACGGCTTCCTGAAGGAATCTGATGCGACTGAATAAAGTTCGCGTGCATCATTTGGCCGTCTCAGTCATTGAACGATTACAGTCGAGTGGATTGGTGCAAATTCAAGGAAAACCGGAAGTGGTGATTCAGAAACTGGAAACAGCCATTCTATCCGAATTGCAGGTGGAAGATCGGTTGAACGCGGATGTCCGGGAGATGTTAAAACAATTTGAACGAGAGTTTGCAGAAGGTCGCGCGGATTATCAAAAAATGTTTACGATGGTGAAGCAAAAGCTCATCAAAGATCGCGGAATCATTCTGTAGGGCACACGGAAAAATTTCACGTGAGGCCCAAGCGACTGGATTGCGATGAATACGCCTATTCTCAGCGATGAAAAACAGACACATCTTGCCCATGTGATCCTGACCAGTGTCACGGGAATGTCCGAGGTGAAGATAACCGGCGATTCTGCTCATGCCCTTCGTGAGGTGAAGCGCGTGCTGGCGGAGCATATGAAGGCCGAAGAGGAACTGGTCCAAAAGGTGCGAAGTCGATTGCAATCGTATGCCCGGCCAATTCCAGAGGGTTCCCAAGAGTGGGATGTGCTTTATCAAAAAACCTACCAGGAAGAATTACGTAAGCGAAATCTTGGTTGAGGAACTCTACTTTCCTTCTCCTCTCGATCTCTTTCTTTTCTGCGAGTGTGCCGTCAATTTTTTTTTAATAGGCCATAACGCAAATTCTGCTCTCTGGAACTCCATCGAGGGCCAATGGTATGGTTTGGCAGGGCCACTCTGATGAATGATCGTGAAAAGACCATGCATGCTCTCGGGGCCGCCACCCTCTCCATTTTACCGGGGATCGGGCACCTGTATTTGGGTGTCAAACGTGGGAATATTTTTCTGATATGTGGGATTCTTTTATTGATCATATCGAAGTTTTTCTGGCCGACCGGGTGGTTAATCTATATGCAATTTGCAATTCTGGCAGGGTTCGACGCCTTTGCATTCGGTAAGCGAGGGAGAGGACTGTTTTAACAATTGCCAGGGCACATGGGAAAAGAGGCATGATGCACGCAGATCATCGGTTAACCAGGTTGGTGAAGCTAAGTTGGGTCTTTGGCCTTTTGATGACCACGATGGGCGTGAATGTCTCACCGGCTCAGGCGGTTAATTTGTCGGTGACCGACGGACTCACCTCTCCCGGAAAGTCCATTCAATTACAGGCACGTCTGACCAATCCTGAAGCAGCAGGGGGGATAGGTTTGCCGAATCAGACCCTGGAATTTATTGTTCATGGGAGGGCGGTGGGACAGGCAAGCACAGACGC
>DOFS01000414.1:2258-18472 GCA_003523945.1 Nitrospiraceae bacterium
CGTGAAGTTGGTTACACCATCGAAAGCCGAGGCCATCGAGGGAAAAGGCGTTCTTTTATCCTGGGAACGACGCCGGCCCATTTTATTGATTGACCTGGCTGTATTAGTGGCGGGGGAGCTTGTCACGGATCCGCCTCCGCCTGACCTGTATGAGGATCCCGGCCTGATACTCGGAGATGCCCATCCGGCAGCGGCCGCAGAATTGGGCAAACTAGCTGAATTTTATTACAACCTTGTGTATTTGGACTTGACCGGGCGAGGGCATCTTGAAGACATTCAGGATTGGCTTCGTGAGCATCAATTTTCTCCAGGAATGATCAGAATCCTTCCAAAAACGTCCACGGCATTGACCGAACTTATCCATGATCTGAAAACAGAGGGTTGGGAAAAAGTGAGCGGTGGTATTGGGCGCACCGCAGATTTTGCGGAAATCCTGGTTCAAAATCGCTTGCAAACGGTCATTTTGCCGCTACCTCAGACACAAGAGCGCTTTCCACGTAGGGCCATTGTCCTGAATGATTGGTCACGTGTCCGACGACATCTGTGATGCATACCATAGCGAATAACTGGCTGATGAATGATCCGACGATAAAGGTGGGTATTTCCGTATGTCGTATGATTCTCTGCTTAGGTGATCGAGGGAGATAGGTTGGTGAAGGCGGCGCGTCCTAAAACCCGTTTTGTGTGTCAGGAATGCGGACATCAAGGAGTCCGCTGGAGCGGCCGGTGTCCGGAATGTGCGCAATGGAATTCCTTGCGAGAGGAGGTTGATCAAGATCTTTCCACCCTTCAACAGCGCAGTGTCGCCGGGGGAGTTCCGGAAGCCGTTCCCATCAGCTCCATTGTCCAGACGCAGCAGTATCGTCTTCAAGCTGGTATTGAAGAATTGAATCGAGTGCTTGGTGGGGGAGTGGTTCCGGGATCGGTTATCTTGATTGGAGGAGATCCCGGAATTGGTAAAACGACACTCCTGCTCCAAACGCTGGCCTCCTTGGGGACGGCCAAGCAGGTCGGGTTGTATGTATCAGGCGAAGAATCCCCTCAGCAAATTAAGATGCGGGCGGATCGCATAGGTATCCAATCGCCCAATCTGTATGTGGCCGCTGCGACCTCCCTGGAAGAAATATTCAAGGTGGCTGAGCAGGTGAACCCCGGTATCATCGTCGTCGATTCTATTCAAACGGTCTTTACGCAGGAACTCACATCGGCTCCCGGTAGTGTCAGCCAGGTCCAGGAAGTTGGCTGTCGTCTCATGTGGTATGCCAAGCGGACGCATGTTCCCATCTTTATTATCGGGCATGTGACCAAGGAAGGCGTGATTGCCGGGCCAAGGCTCCTGGAGCATATTGTCGATACAGTGTTGTATTTTGAAGGAGATAAGGGGCAAAGCTATCGAATTCTCCGAGCGGTGAAAAATCGCTTTGGCCCCACGAATGAAATCGGGGTCTTTGAAATGAAGGATGAGGGGCTGGTCGAGGTGGGGAATCCGTCGGAACTGTTTTTGACGGGGCGAATCGGACATGGCGCTGGATCCGTGGTCGTGTCGAGTGTAGAAGGGTCTCGTCCGTTGTTGGTAGAGTTGCAGGCTCTGGTAGCGGAAACCACCTACCCTATGCCGAAACGTATGGCAAAAGGTGTGGAAGTAAATCGAGTGTCGTTGCTGTTGGCCGTCCTAGAAAAGCGATTAGGGTTGCATTTTTCCGGGTACGATGTGTACCTGAATGTGGTGGGTGGGCTCCGGATCGACGAGCCGACGGTGGATGTGGGCATTGTATGTGCTGTGCTTTCCAGCTTTCGAGACTTGGCGTTAGACTCTAGATTGGTCGTGATGGGGGAGGTCGGGTTGGGCGGGGAGGTCCGGCCTGTGCAACATGCGGACTTGCGTATTCGTGAGGCGATGAAATTGGGATTTCAACGTTGCATAGTTCCTGAGCCCAATCTAGATCAATGGAAGCCTGTGGCGGGTATGGAAGTCGTGGGGATTCGTGACATTGGCGATATTTGGGAAACGGTTGTCAGTCATACCTCATAAATGGCGCGGGCAGGCGGAATTTTTTTAGAATGATTGCCGCAAGTCGATGGTCCCTGTTGCCGGTGGTCTTGCTCGTTGGGTGCGCTGGAATGTTTCAAGGATCATTGCAGCCGCTTGAAGATGATCAAGGCCGACGGGTGCTTCAAGCCTTGCGACAAAAAGAGTCGACCATTCGGACCCTTCGAGGATTATTTCAGGCGTCCATCTCTGGTTCTGGAATTCCTCTTTCCCAAAATATTCTTGGCACGGTTTCATATGTGCGTCCAGATATTCTGGAATTGAAAGGCTTTATCCGGATGGGTGCTCCCGTGATCAATTTTCATCGCAAGGGCAACGAGTATGAATTGGATTTTCCTGCTGAAGGCAAGGTAGTCACCGGAAAAGTGGATGAAGTCCAGGAGCACACATCATGGGATCACACTGTGATGCTGAGTATTCGTGCCATGGATGCTGTGTTGGGTAAGGTGTCCGTGGTGTCAGGTGAGCCTGTCCGTGTGTGGAAAAATAGCGAACGCTATCGGATCGATCTGACGGCAAACCAATCTTCGTTCGGGTCATCCCAGGAAGATTTCACCGTCAGAATCTGGGTGGATGCCCAGACCATGAACCTGACGTCGATCGAATATCGACGGTCGTATGATGACATCGTCGTTTCCGTGGAGTGTGAAGATTATCGAGAGGTGACAATCAATACCGTCGAAGAATCTTCTCCGGTTCTCTTGCCTTTCCTGGTCAAGGCCACAGACTATCGACCTAGTGGAGGGTCCATCACCCTCTATTTTAAGGAATTCATTGTCAATGCTGCCTCATAGGGGACCTTATGTAGCCGTCCCTCATCAGGGGGGCTGGAGTCAACAAAGTCTATGCTGTTTTTAGCTCTGGAATCCGCCACCTCCCATCAAAGTGTGGCTGTCTTTCGTGACCACCATCTGTTAGCCAGTCTGGACTGTGAGTCGGGGAGGCCTCTGACTCCGCAACTCATCACCACCATTGATCGTCTGTTATCTTCGGTCTCGTTACAGGTTTCAGATCTTGAAGGTCTGGTGGTGTCGATAGGACCGGGGACGTTCACGGGATTACGAGTAGGGTTGGCGACAATGACTGCCTTTCGTCTGGCTTTACAAATCCCTTTGGTCGGTGTTTCTACGCTCGAAGGGCTGGCCTGGAATCATCCTCTTTCCGATCTTCCCTTGCTCAGCACTATCAATATTCGTCAGGAAACGGTGTATTGGGGGCTTTTCCGTTGGGAGGATCAACAAATGGTGTGTATAAAAGAACCTCAAATCGGGAAGATCACTGAAGTCTGTGGTGCTTTGTCGGAACCAACCATTGTGCTTGGAGATGGATGGATACAGAATAGGAATACTCTCCTCTCAAAAGGATTCCCCCTGATTGAGGCATCTCCTAACCAGCAATGGCCATCGGCCAAAGGGACCGGACTGGCAGGACGAGTTCTTTTAGAACGCGGGGTTTTCCTTCCTCAAGGCTGTACTCCCCATTATATTCAGCCATCGTATGCAGAAATATCGAAATCTAAAGTCCTGGATCCAATAGGGTGAGACTTTTTTCATCGGTATCCGTTCGTGTGACATAGAGGAGGGGTGGGATGAACTCCAATGATTGCGTCCTGGGCACTGCCCAGTCAGACCATAAGGCCATTCGAATGGCCACGTTGGCTGATCTGGACGCCTTGGTGAGTCTGGAACAGGCCTGCTTTGCGGTCCCCTGGTCGAGAAAAAGTTTTGAAGCCGAACTTCACGGCAATGCTTTTAGCAAAATTCTTATTATTCCAGCTACCCCAGGGGAACAACTGGAGATTCCCTTGCTGGCCTTTATCTGTGTGTGGGTGATCTTTGAAGAAATCCGCTTTTTAAATCTGGCGGTTCACCCTCAATTCCGTGGACAGGGATTGGCCAGGCAGTTAATTTTACAAGCATTATGCCTTGGGAATGCTCAGGGATGTCGGCGGGGAATGTTGGAAGTTCGGGACTCGAATGTTGCGGCCAGAAAGCTTTATGAATGCTTTAATTTCAAGGAATATGGCCAAAGAAAATCCTACTATACGAACCCTAGCGAGGATGCTATCCTTATGATGCTGGAACCTATTTTTAACCCCTTTTCCGAAAACAAGTATCCCTAGCAAATCCGGTCATATGAAAATAGAGGACGCCCACCATTTCAACTTCAACATTCACGATCGACAAGGCAAAGGAGGGCACCGATGGTGACGGACGAACAGATCGCCAAAAGTTTGCGGGCATCCAATGTGGAATATCAGGAGTTGGAAGAATCTCATCACCGGTTGGATCTGGAACTCCAGCAATTATTAAAGCATCATGTTCTGACTCCTCAGGAAGAACTTCTAAAAAAACATTTACAAAAAGAAAAACTTGGCAAGAAAGATCGAATGGCCGCTCTTATTCGTGAGCATCGTGCCGCAGGTGAGAGTTCCGGAAAGTCTGGATAACGTGACAGGCTGGTTCGTCCTCTTAGTCCCTCTTTGAAATGGCTGCTTTTTCCCCTACCATGGCCATGAATGCGGTGGTGCATCCTCTCCAACGCCACATTCGTGATATTAAACGCCGGTTATTGATCGTGGGAGCCACGATCATGGTGTTTTTTGTCATCGCCTTTTCTTATTCTTCCTGGCTGATTGACTGGTTTAAGCGGCCATTCGAAGATGATCTGATTTTTTACGCTCCCGCAGAGGCCTTATTTGCCTCCATCAAAATTTCCTTTATGGCGGCGGTGATAGCCAGTGTCCCCATGATCCTGTATCAGTTTTGGAAATTCATCGAACCTGCGTTACTTCAGAAAGAGCAACGATGGGCAGTGCCGCTCTTTTTCCTGGGTTTGGGGTTTTTCCTTATGGGATTGGCCTTTTGCAATATGGTGATCTTGCCGTTGGTCATTAACTTCTTTGTAACGTTTGGCATGGATCGAGCTATTACTCCAGAATTAGCCGTCGGTACCTATGTTGACTTCAACGTCAAGTTTCTCCTGGCGTTTGGATTTGCGTTTGAAATTCCGCTGGTGATATCTCTTCTGTCTCGTGTAGGGGTGATCCAGGCCCCTGCCCTCATTCGTTTCCGCAAGCATGCCGCTCTTGTGGCATTGATTCTTTCTGCCGTGATTACGCCGGATGCGACCATGTTCACGATGTTACTGATGGCTGTCCCCTTGATCATTCTCTACGAAATAGGCATTTGGGGGGCCAAGGCCTTTGGGCGTGTTCCTCAGCCGGAAGGGGACAAGAGTGAACCGACTGAAGAGGGAGGTGCACCGGACGATGAGAAATAAAACTAGGCAGATGGGAACAGTTGTCCGACCGATCCGAATGCACGGGAGGCTATGGAGTTGCCTTGTGGGCACGGTTGCCGTCCTCTGGCTTATGGGGTTTTCCTGGCAGACAGAAAGTGCACCCCTGTTATCGGGGCTGTATCCCGTTTCGAATATTCCCTCCCTCCATCCTGATGACTCCGAAAAAACTCACAAGGGGTTTGCCCCCAGTATTCAAACTCTGGTGGTGACTCCGGATGGCGTGGTGTATGCAGGATCATTTGGCATGGGTCTATTTAGGAGTCAGGATAAGGGAAAAACCTGGGAGGCTCTCAATCGTGGGTTGACCGATCCTTTTTTACTCTGTCTTGCCGTGATCCCCGGGCAGCACATTTATGCGGGGACTATGCGTGGCGGGGTCTACCGGCTTGCGCTCAAGGGTACGACGTGGGAATCCATTGGAACAGGATTAAATGAATCGGAAGTCAAATCGTTTCTAGTGTATCAGGATTCCGTCTATGCGGGGACGGGAACCGGTGTGTACCGGTGGGTTGAAGCCGAGAAACAGTGGGTCACCGTTGGAGCCGGATTAGACAGGATTTTGGTGCCGGGCCTTGCAATTATGGATGACGGCAAACTCCTCGCGGCGACTTCGGGGAAGGGGCTTTTTCATCTTGAGGCTCCACATTCTCCTCCTGCCAGATGGGTGGATTCCCAATCCATATTTATCGATCCACGGGAACGATTGCCCCATCGCTATCTTCGCGTTATTGCCGTCAACCAGGCGCAACATATTTTTTTAGGGACACAGGATGGGGGTATTTTTAGGAGTACGGATCGTGGCCATTCGTGGTCGTCTCTCAGCCGGAATCTTCCCAATGATTCGATTCGAAGCATTATTCCTGATCATGAAGATGTCATCGTGGCGACCGGAAAAGGAATTTTTCGATGGAACGCTGATCAACAAGGTTGGATGGGAATGAATACCGGGTTGACCAAACTGGCTATTCAAAGTCTCACGCGATCGGATTCCGGCGAGTTATATGCTGGAACCAGCAGTGGAGCATTTCGGAGTGAAGACGGGGGCGCCCATTGGACGAATATTAGTCAAGGCTTGGGTGTGCAGTTTGTTCCCAAAGGGCCTTATGAATAAATCCATGAAAGGGAAAGGACGGTATGATGAGCGACGCAACGAATGAAGACCCGACCATTACGATTCACATTCACGCAAACGGGGAGTCCTGGGGTGATATTCAATTGAAGCTTTTTCCCGATGTTGCGCCTAATCATGTACAAAATATGGTGAAGTTAGCCAAAGAAAAGTTTTATGATGGCACGACTTTCCATCGTGTGATTCCCAACTTTATGATTCAAGGGGGAGATCCCAATAGTAAGGACCACGATAGATCACGTCATGGAATGGGTGGGCCAGGCCATCGGGTTAACGCCGAATTCAGTTCCAAACCTCATAAACGAGGGACGTTGTCGATGGCGAGATCGCAGGATCCCAATAGCGCGGGGTCTCAGTTTTTTATTTGTGTCGCGGAATCGAGTTTCTTGGATGGTCAGTATACCGTGTTTGGTGAGGTGGTGAGTGGCATGGAGACGGTTGATCGAATTGTTAATGCCAAGCGGGATGGCAATGATAATCCTCTTGATCGAATTGAAATGACCATGAGTGTGACTGAAGCGAATGCCTAAGAAGTGGGGGCGGATCTGGGCTGGGTGTCTGCTTAGTGGATGGCTATTCGCAGGGTGTGTCGCCCCACCGTTTTATTCCTACCTGGTCTACGAAAATCCCACCTCGTTTGTTCGACTTGAGGTGTCCCCCTGGGTTGATCCAGATCTTCCTCAGACATGGAACGAGCATCCCGCGAGTATATCCAATCAACAAATGGTCGAAGCCTTAAGCGGATTGCGGGTGCGTGAGTATCGTTCCGGTCCCATCCGATGGTTTCGTGGCCTCGCTGATCCCAAGCCGGCTTTTTTTAAGGCAGAAATTGAATTGTTAGCGCCACGATTACTGGAAGGTCTGGGATTAGCTGTGCCACAGGAACTGGTCACGTTTTACATCAGCCATCCCGTTAATGCGACTAAACGGGAGGTAACCTCTGGCGGAATGTATGTCAAAGGTGGGAACCTCCACGTCATTATCAGTAATCACCGCACAAACTATGAAATTCCCCCTGCAGGGCTGATCTATGATCGGCGGTATCCATTGTTCTCCATTGCCCCACTGGACGTAGATTTACTCTATGAGACAGAAGAGATGGTGCTGCCAAAAGAGGAAAGATTTTGGGAGGCTTTTCTGGGGGATGAGCATAGCGGCAAAATCGTCTTGGATCTTTCCCGTTTGTCGATGATGCAAATGTAATTGTATGGTGCTGAGTTGACAAGTATCTGACGCGTACAGCCAGATACGACATGAACGAGACACTTTTCATGATGTTGCGCATCGGGAGTCTCAAGAATGGTGAATGAGTCTTCTGGGAATATGGAGAATGTCGGTCATGCATTAAATATTTTCATTTTTATTCCAAGTTGACAATCCTCATCGAGGAATACCTCCTATCTGTCTGCCTGTCTACAGGAGTCCCAACTTGGCCGGGGCCGACGCGGCCTGCGGTGGCTGCCAAAAACACCGTGCATTCGATACGGTCAAGTAGGACAGCGCGATCATGAGAAAAAATATTCCTAGAAGTCTCAAAATTCATGATCGGGAAAAGGTCTCACCTCAAGAGCCCGTGGCTAATCGCTTGCGAGATATACGAACCAAACAGGGAATCTCACAAGCCGAGTTGGCGGTTCTTGTGGGCCTGACACGGCAAGCGATTTACGCCATTGAAGCCAACCAATATTTGCCGAGCACCCACATTGCCTTACGGATTGCTCGTGCGTTGAAGTGCCGGGTTGAAGATCTTTTTACTCTCTCAAGTCATGAAGAAATGGTGGAAGCTGAGTTTATTGGTGGCGCAGCGTCGTGGGATGAGCCTACACGGGTGAAGCTGTCATACGTGGGATCACGGATACTGGCCCGGCCGATGGCTGAACTGGGCGATGTCTTGAATTTTGTGATGCCAGCTGATGGGGTCATTCTTGAAAGAATAAAGAAATCTTCCGGCCGAAAAAGGCTACATGTACAGGTTAAATTACTGAATTCTCCAGAAGTCATTCAAAAAGGGATTCTCATTGCAGGATGCGACCCTGCATTATTTCTTGCTGGGGAACACGTCCGCAAGGTGAATGCGCTGGCAGGTATCACGAATTGGACCATGGGAAGCGCAAACGCACTCCGTGCGCTTCAACGGGGAGAAGTCCACATGGCAGGATTGCACCTGGTTGATATGAAATCAGGACAAAGCAATGTACCCTATCTGAAACGGCATGTGTCTGGTCAGGAGTTTGTCGGAGTACGCTTTGCTTCTTGGGTTCAAGGCCTGCTGGTTCACCCTGGAAATCCCAAACACATTCGCAGTGTGGAGGATTTTAGGCAGAGGGGGCTTCGTCTCGTCAATCGGGAAATGGGAGCAGGAGCCAGATTTCTTTTAGATACCCTGCTTCAGCAATCCGGGCTATCCGGAGCGCAGTTATTGGGGTATGCCCACGAAGTCACATCTCACCTCGAAGTGGCTCGTCTGATTCGGGATGGCATGGCTGACGTGGGAATTGGAGTGGAAGCCGCAGCGCGTCATTATGGTCTTGGATTCATTCCGCTTCGTGAAGAACAGTATGACCTGATTATGCGTAGAGAATTTCTTCAATCCCACCCCATTATGTCGCAATTTCTTGATACGATGGTCAGTCATTCCTTTAGACGAGAAATCGAATCTCTCGGGGGGTACACGGTGACCGAAATCGGTAAAATTCTTGATTGGTAAGTTGGTAATGCTCCAGTTCCTCAGATGCTTCATGAATTCGGCTACGGTCAGCATTCGTCACATCATGCAATCATCTTCCATATGCAAGAGGTCGAGACGTTCGCGGCGTCATCCTGTTGTCAAAGGCCTTACCGTGTTTCCTAAAAGGCAACATTTTTCCATTCTGAAAATTCGCTGAGGAGTTGCGTATTAAATTGTAGGGTATTGCGAGAGGAAGAGAATGGTGATGCCAGGGTAGTCTTTAAGGACTGCAGGTTTTACCATTGAAAACCTTACAGGAAGAAGCACTTCTGGCCAATTTCCATGATTTGACCAATGGTGGGGTATTGTCTGGTCTCATTTCGACGATGACGTCAATGATATCTCCCACATCCAATGTTTTCAGTTGAATTTTCCCTTCTTCTGCAACTTGAATCCACTGAATGCCAGAATCAGTCGTAATCAAAAATACCCCTTTGTCCGATTCGATTTTCATTATAGGACTGTTAAACGTCTGGAGTGAGGTGGAAGCCTCAGCAAACACCGGTGATCCGGTTTGAAACAGCACAATCACTCCAAGCAGAAAACCAATCAGGTGATGGGAGGTTGCCATAATTTTCTCCTATTGTGAGCTTGAGAAAGGTTTCTCATTATCTCAAGATTCTTAGCCGGAAGTCTATGGGCTATCTACAGAAAAAATTAACAGGCCGGTTTGGTCCAGACTGTATTAGGGTAGAGAGTGGATGGGAACTTCTGTAGCCAGGGAGTCTTGTATTCGATAGGCCCGGACCACTGGCTGGTTGGGATGCTCCAAAGAGATGATCAGGTGAAAGGGTTCCGGGAAGTTGAGCTTGGCCCGGTAGCTTTCAAATTCCATGGCAATGGTGATATCCGTTTGTGAAGGTCTGGCCGGGCTGAAGGTGTGGGAATGGTAAAAGCCTAAAAGATCGAGGCTCTTTGAGCGAATGTCACGCTGGGCCATGGCCATTTCTCTGGCGTCCATCTGAAAGGCGATATCCGACCGTTCCTCGGGTGATAAACGTTTGAGGTCAGATAGCTTGGCCCCGTCAAAGCGTTTAAGGTCTTGTTCTGATAATGAAGCCAGAATATTAGTGATGCGATAGCCTTCCGCGATGGTACCTCCCGAGCCAGACAGAATGCCGCAACATTCGTGAGGTGCTAACTCGCGGGCGTGAGCAATCATATCTTTTATTATGCTGGACGGAATGGCAAGCATGGACCTAGATGCTACAGGAGACTTCCTGTTCCACAAGTTTGGTGATGGTGGGATGAGGTCCACAGAGAGGACAGTCTGGAGATTTTGGGCGACCAACTTTCCTGAATGTCATATCCAGGGCATCATAGAGAAGAAGATGTTTCGCCAAGCTTTCCCCAAGTCCGAGGACTTCTTTGATGGCTTCATTGGCTTGCAAGACACCAATGGTCCCGGCAAGGGCGCCTAATACGCCGGCTTCCTGGCAATTCGGCACAAGGCCGGCCGGTGGAGGCTCCGGATATAAGCAGCGATAACAGGGAAAGCCTTCGTGAGGTTTGATTGTGGCTAATTGCCCTTCAAACCGAAAAATACTCCCTGAAATTAAAGTCCTTTTCGCAAAAAAACAGGCATCATTCACCAAAAATCTCGTGGAAAAGTTATCGGATCCGTCCAGAATGATGTCGTAGGCTTCAATCAAGGAAAGAATATTGGTAGCGCTTACATGTTCCGGGTACAGCTTAAGGTTGGTCTCAGGATTGATGGCCGATAATAAGGCCCCGCCGGACTCAACCTTTGGAACACCGATTCGGTCGGTCGTATGCAGGATTTGCCGCTGGAGATTAGATAAGTCTACGACATCGCCATCCGTCAACCCTAAGGTCCCGATTCCGGCTGCAGCCAGATACAGGGCTGCCGGAGAACCAAGTCCTCCAGCCCCAATGACCAGAATTTTGGCATCCTGTAATTTTTTCTGTCCTTTGCCGCCCACCTCCGACAGAATAATCTGACGACTGTACCGCTGTATTTGAGATTCAGTGAATTCCATGAGAAGCGAAATCCTTATTCAACGACGTTCAATTCAATTGGATCAACCATGCAGCCTTTTTGACGAAGACCCTGAATAGCCCGGTCAATTTCATCAGTTTCTCCGGAAAACTCCACATCCATCCATCCGGTGGTTTCACGGACATCAGCCCGACGAATACTGGGCACGACGTGATATTCCTGCCCGATTTCATACAAAATAGGAGAGGGGATTTTCTCTTCCGGGTATCGAATGTGAAAACGCAATTTGGCCATCATGTACCTCCTGCGATTGCGGGGATGATGGAGACTTCATCCCCGTCTTTCAGAGGGGTGTCTTTCCCGGTCAAAAAACGGATATCTTCTTCATTGACATAAATATTGATGAATCGACGAACCTCTCCCTGTTCATCATAGACCCGTTCCTTAATACCGGGATGAGCGGACCCCAAATTTTCGATAATTTCCGAGACTGTTTTCCCTGCTATTTCCACCTCGCTTTTTCCCCCAGTCATGGGACGCAAGGGAGTGGGTATTCTGACCTTAATCATGCTGACTCCTCTATGGCAAAAGTCTTAATAAAGTGACTGAGGCTGGGTGGAATGCGAATTGGGCGTCCAACAGAATCGACGACGGCTTCCTGGGTTTTCAGTCCATTGCCGGTGATATAGGCCACCGTCACATCGTTTTTCTGAATGCGCCCTTGTTTCACCAGTTTGCGGAGGACACCAATGGTGACACCCCCGGCGGTTTCAGCAAAAATTCCTTCCGTTTGTGCCAGAAGCTTTATGCTTTCCACTATTTCATCATCGGTGACGGCGTCCATGGCCCCTTGACTTTCCGCGGCGGTTTTTAAGGCGTAGTATCCATCCGCCGGATTGCCAATGGCCAGCGATTTGGCAATGGTGTGGGGTTTCACCGGTTTAAAGAAATCCCGATTTTCTCGAAACGCCGTGGCAATGGGGGAGCAGCCTTCCGCTTGTGCCCCATTCACTTTGGTCTTCACGGCATCTACCAGGCCCAGTTTTTCAAATTCTTTGAGGCCTTTCCATATTTTCGTCAGCAACGACCCAGAAGCCATGGGCACCACGACTTGATCTGGAGCCCGCCACCCTAATTGTTCGACAGTCTCAAAGGCCAGAGTTTTCGAGCCTTCGGCGTAATAGGGACGGATGTTGATGTTCACGAACGCCCAGTGTCGTTCTCCCGCGATTTCGCTGCAGAGTCGATTGACGTCATCATAGTTTCCTTCAATTTCCACGACATTGGGCCGATAAATCAGGTTGCCCAGCACCTTCGCGGCCTCCAGATCGCCGGGAATGAAGACGTAACATTTCATGCCGGCGGATGCCGCATGGGCCGACACGGAATTTGCCAGATTGCCGGTAGAGGCACAGGCGACTGTTTCAAAACCCAGTTCTCTGGCACGGGTCAAGGCGATGGCGACCACTCGATCCTTAAACGATAAGGTCGGATGATTGACGCAATCATTTTTAATATACAAATTGTCCAGCCCGAGAAATGCCCCAAGGTTTTTGGCGTGCACCAGCGGGGTAAATCCGGCATGAAGACCGATGAAATTCGTGCCCTCCACTGGCAGCAGATCTATATACCGCCAGAGGCTATGAGGGCCGGATGCAACCTTTTCACGCGTCATGACCTGTTTGATGGCTGCGTAATCGTATTTGACTTCCAGTGGTCCAAAGCACAGTTCGCACACATGTATATCCTGAGTAGGATATTCTTTCCCGCATTCCCGACATACGAGAGCCAGCATTTTTTTGATCATAGCCTCATCCTCCCCTTTGAAACGGCGGGGTTTATCCGTTGGTTAGCGTTGCAGCCGATGGTTGAAGTTGACATGCCTCTTGTTCATAGTCGATGAGTTCCGTCAGAGAAGGATTGGGTCCGCATAACGCACACAAGGGATTTCGTTTGATGCGAATTTCTCGGAATGCGGTGGTGCGTGCGTCAAAATCCAGGATGCGGTCCGTCAATGGGGTTCCAATGTTGAGAATGAGTTTAATCGCCTCTGTGGCCTGAATCGTACCAATGAGTCCGGCAACAACCCCGATGATCCCGGCTTCCTGACAAGTGGGGACCACTCCGGCCGGCGGAGGATTTTTGAATACACAACGATAACAGGCGGATTGATTCGGAATAATGGTGAAGACCCGTCCTTCAAACCGAAGGATTCCTCCATGGACCAGCGGCTTGTTCTCCATGTAACAAGCATCATTAATTAAAAATTTTGCGGGAAAGTTGTCGACCCCATCAATGACGACATCATAGTGGCTGATCAATTCTCGAGCATTCCGAGACGTCATTCGTTCTTCATGGATGTTCACCTGGACATCAGGGTTAATCGCCTGGATTTTTTCCTTGGCCGACACTACTTTGGACCGTCCCACATCAGAGGTGTGGTGAAGGATTTGTCGTTGAAGATTGGAGAGATCCACCACATCGCCATCCACCAACCCGATCGTGCCAATGCCGGCAGCAGCAAGGTAATAGGCCACCGGGGAGCCCAAGCCTCCAGCCCCGACGATAAAGACTTTCGCTTGTGACAACTTTTTCTGGCCCTTACCCCCCACCTCTGGCAGTAAAATGTGGCGGCTATATCGAGTAATTTGGTCTTCTGTGAAACTCATATGTCCTCTGACCTTTTAAGGTGCTTATTATTGGTTCATCCCCGCTATCCGGGGAGAATGCGGTGAGCGTGATGGTCAAAAATGATTATGGGACCCGGGAATCTTTCTCCGAAAGCCGACCTGTACCGAACATCCCCATTCTCTTAATCCGATCAGAGAAGTTGAGTTGCTCTTCATCTAAACCAATTCCTCCTGAAACGGCCTCCGTGGAAATGGCCTAGATATTAAAATATTTTTCAATGCTGAGATAACGTTCGCCGGTATCGCACAAAATCGTCACCACATTCTTGTTCGGACCTAAAGTTTCTGCAACCTTTTGCGCGGCAAATACATTGGCCCCTGCCGAAATCCCCACTAAAAGCCCTTCCTTTCTGGCAAGCTGCTTTGTGGTTTGATAGGCCTCTTCATCCGTTACCGTCATTATTTGATCAATGATTGATCGATTCAGCACCTTGGGGACAAAGCCGGCGCCGATGCCTTGGATTCTGTGAGGTCCGGGCTCTCCGCCAGACAACACTGGAGAGCCGGCGGGTTCTATCGCAATCACTTTGATTCCGGGATTTTTTTCCTTGAAGATTTCTCCGCATCCGGTAATCGTCCCGCCGGTGCCTACCGCTGCCACAAATGCATCGATCCTGCCATCTAAGGCATCCCAAATTTCCATCGCCGTTGTTTGGCGATGAACGGCTGGGTTTGCCGGGCTAGAAAATTGGTTCGGCATAAAGTATTCGGGGTTTTGCTCTAAAATCCCTTCTGCTTCTTTAATTGATCCACGCATTCCTTCTCGAGCAGGGGTCAACACTAATTGCGCCCCATAGGAGGAAAGCAGGCTAGCCCGCTCCAGGCTCATGCCTTCCGGCATGACGAGAATCAATTTATAACCCCGAACAGCAGACACCAGGGCTAACCCGATGCCGGTATTGCCGCTGGTCGGTTCGACAATGGTGCCTCCGGGCTTGAGAACCCCCTGCTTCTCTGCCTCATTAATCATGTTGAGACAGATGCGGTCTTTCACGCTGCCACCGGGATTGTAAAATTCTGCTTTCCCGAAAATTGTAGCCCCTTCTGGAGGGGAAAGCCGGTTTAATCGAACTAACGGGGTATGCCCGATACCATCCGTAATATTCTGAAGAAATGCGGGACTCACTCGCCACCGCCCATGAAAAACAAAAACTCTAATTTATCGCCATCTTTTATGGAGGTGGTTCCCAGTTGCTCCTGATCAACCATCTGCGTATTCAGTTCTACCGCGACAAGTTGCGGGTCAATATCTTTGGTTTTCAAGACATCTAGCACCGTCGAAACCTCCAGGGTTTCAGGTTTACCATTGATCGTCAATTGCATGCCATTCTCCAAACGTAAGTACTGAGAATCCCTAAACAAAAAAACGTAACAAACCCCCATGAAGGGAGTCAAGAAATGGGACGTTTAGGTGTCGTGAAGCAACAGCGGCACCAGATCTTTGGCACGACCCTGGAAGGATACGTCCACAACAGGGGAGTTGGGAGTCGGGTCCAAATTCAATTCGATCACCAATGCGCCTCCGTCTTTGGCAATGGGCGCGAAAGATGCAGCAGGATAGACCACGCCTGACGTGCCAATAATGAGAAGAATATCACAAGTTTGCAATGCCTGATAACTGCGATTCAAATCTTCCGGGTCCAATGACTCTCCAAACCACACGATATGGGGTCGCAATAACCCCGAACATTCCGTGCAGGTGGGTGGATAAATCAGAGGCAGATCCCGGTTAGGCGAAACCCGGTTGCATTGCGTACAACGTACTTTCCAGATGTTTCCATGGATTTCGGAAAGACGTTGCGAGCCCGCCAGTGCATGAAGCCCATCGACGTTTTGTGTAATAAGCCAAAAGTGTTCAATCTGCCGTTCAAGCTCAACGAGGTTTTTGTGAGCGGCATTCGGATGTTTGGTCGCCACCAATTCACGACGCCAGTTGTACCATTCCCAGACGAGTTTGGGGTCTCGGGCAAAGGCATCGGGAGAGGCGAGTTCTTCAGGTCGAAAATTTTTCCACAGACCTTCGGCCCCACGAAATGTCGGCACGCCACTGTCCGCCGAAATTCCCGCGCCGGTGAGTACCGTGACCGACTGGGCGTTGGCAATACGGTCACGCACATCAAGAATCGTCAGTCCGCTAGGCATATAAGGGATGCAAATTCACAGTGAGATAGACAAACGCCATGTTACTTTTTCTGACCATTTCCTCATGATGGGGATGATGTCTGGCACGAGCACCCTGTTGAAACCATTCCAATTCCACCGATGTCAGCATTGCTCCTATTCCTTGTAGAGACGGATCGTGACTTTTTGCCCTTTGATCCTCGTCCGGCCTAGAGCCTTGATAATGCCATGGA
>DOFS01000472.1 GCA_003523945.1 Nitrospiraceae bacterium
TCAGCAGCTCATTAACCGGCGGCGCCATTCTGGGAGATCGCATTCGCATGCAGCACCATTCGTTGGATGAGCGTGTCTACATCCGGAGCATGGGCACGAGAGGACACCGGGGTGGCCTGGCCATGGCAACACGGGACGCCATTCACGTGCTCGACGCTGCCGGGTATGATGTCGTGTTGGTTGAAACCATCGGGATGGGACAAGAGGAAGGTGAAATTGCCCGGATAGCCCAAACAGTGGTAGACGTCGTCGCTCCCGGTCTTGGCGATGACGTCCAAGCCATGAAAGCCGGAATCCTGGAAGTGGCCCATATCGTCGTGGTCAATAAGGCCGATCATGCTGGAGCCCACGAAACCCTTCAGTCGCTGCGGGAATGGGTGCCAGAGGTGTTGCTGGCGACCGCCACGACCGGAGAAGGCATCCCATCGTTGGTGGAGGCCATTACCCGCCACCAACAGTCCCTTGAAGTTGAGGCTCCCGTTTCCGGTTGAACGTGCGTATTCCCTGCTGCGGGGAGCTAAATTGAAAATGGTCTTCTGGTTTTTCTGTGGGTAGGAGAATGGGTTACGCGTTCGTTAGGATCGAACTCTTTGGGTTGGTCAAAGACAGGAGAGAGGAATGACGTGGTTGCCTGCTCTATTGGCTACTCCGCTACTGGTTCCCTCTGGAGGTCGGACGCCTGCCACCTGGCCTCTGGGCGGACGATGGAATTAATCGGCGGGCCTTGTCTGAGCCCTTCGGTAAGACTCAGGATAAACTCAGCGAGTTGGCCCGCCCACCTCGTCGTCGCGTCCGTCCAATCTAATGAGCTAGGTGGGGCGTCAATGGTTTTGGGTTCTTTTGCCAAAACAAAAGGACCTCGGCTGCCGGGCCGAAACCCGGCGACTTAAAAATTAAGAATCATGCCACCTGCACCACGTCAACGAGATTCGTTATCACATTTTGAGATGTCCGAGGAACGCGGATTTTTGCCTGTCCCCGACCCTCTTTCTTCTTGTTCTCTCTGCCCTGATCTGGAATGGCTCGGCGGACAACTACCTAAGCTGCTGGCTTCCCGCCAACTCCGGAACACCATAGGCACGATGCAGGACCTCATTCCCGGCAAGAAGGACGACTGGACCGTCATCACCTACCGATATGCCAATCGCATCCTTTCCTTTGCTGCGCATGGCTACATTTGGGAAAATCCGGATCAACCCCTCGACCGGCTCCCGGCCAACCTTGCTGTGCCCTGGTGTGAGGTGTCACGCCGGTTAGGCCGATCTCCCGTTTTGTCGTATGCCTCCTATGCGTTGGACAACTGGCGTCGTCTCGACCCTAATCGCCCGATTGAACTCGATAATGTCGTGTTGTTGCAAAATTTTCTGGGTGGATTGGATGAGGAGTGGTTCGTGGCCGTCCACGTCGACATTGAGGCGAAAGCAGGAACAGCCATGGCCGCCATTCTTCGGGCGCAGGAAGCAGCGGAACGGGATCATTCCGGTGAGGTGACCAAGGAACTCATGACTCTGGCTTCAACGATGGAAGGAATGTGCCAGACCCTGGATCGCATGCCCGAGCGGTGTGATCCCTATATGTATTATCACCGCGTGAGACCGTTTATTCACGGCTGGAAAAATAATCCGGCCCTTCCCAATGGGCTCATATATGAGGGTGTGGAAGAATACCGAGAGGAACCGCAATTTTTCCGAGGAGAAACCGGTGCCCAAAGCTCAATAATTCCGGCGATGGATGCCGCACTGGGAATTACACACGCGGAAGATCCCTTAACCGTGTATCTTGCCGAGATGCGCCAGTACATGCCGCCTGCCCACCGCGCCTTTCTCGAACGGTTGGAACATCAGCAGGACCATGCCGGCCGTCCCTTGCTGTCCGGATATATTATGGATCACAAATCCAACAAGCCCGACTTATGGCAGGCCTATCACGAATGCGTACAACTTCTGGCACGGTTTCGAGCCACACATCTGGACTATGCCGCAACCTATATTCATCAGCAAAGCGAGAAGCAATCCACTAATCCCACCTCGGTAGGCACCGGCGGCACCCCGTTTATGGAATATCTAAAGAAACACCTGGAAGAGACCAAGTCAATCGGGCAGTGAGCCAGCGGGTGTAGTCCTTCCAATAAACTTCCTCTTTTTTAGGGGCGAAAAATCGCACGCGCCGGGTTTCGCCCCGGCAGCCGAGGTCCTTTTGTTTTGGCAAAAGGACCCAAAACCAGTGACGCCCCGTTCGGCCTCATTGGATTGGGCGGATGCAGGGAAGAGGGCGGGCCAACTCGCCAGGCTCAGACAAGGCCCGCCAAGAAAGAGAGCATCTTCCCATAGGACCGAACGGCAGGCGTCGCGAAAACCCGCGGAGTCTACCCTGAGTTATGCCGAAGGGCTCAAACAATGCGCGACTTTTCTCCGGTGTCGGCTGCACTGCTCGGCCACACCACAAGGCCAGGAGAGACTGCCGAAACTATGTGCCCCTTAATTATAATGGGCAACTCGCAGAGTCTGCCCTGAGGTATGTCGAAGGGCTCATGCAAGGCCCGCCGATTGATGAGAGGAGCGTCGGACAATGGGAAAAATAGAGAGGACAGGGAATTCAATGACGGGAATCCTTGGGGAATTATTTTGAATCACTAAAAATCCTTTGTTGGGCAGGCCGTTATCACGTCACCTTTTTGGAATGTCGTCTTTACTTCTTTCCAAAAACTATTTCAATGGCATCGGTTGCCATATACGGACTCAGGCCGGTCTTTTTCCACAATTGAGCTTCTACGTCGCGAGGTCAAATCAATGAAGGGGTTAACATTTTGCTCGGACCGTTTAAGGGGTAGGCTACATCATCCAATACTATCCATATCAAATTCCGTTCAACGCCACTAAAACGAGTACGCGGATCGTACACAAACACACCTTCTCCCTTCGGATTAGGTTTTGTTTTGAATTCGCGTCCCCCAACATCAAGTTTATTGGGTTCCAGCGCTTGAATCACCACACCTCTCGCGTATTGATTGTCTTCCGCTACTACTACTAACGGAAAGGCCGCGAACACGATGAAAGGATTCATTAGAATGGCGAGAAGAAGAGTTCGATCCATTTCAGGTACCTTATTAAACAAATAAGAATTCCATTTGATTAACCACACTGGCATCAAGATTCGAGTTGGTTTTCCGTGAGGCGTAGTGCACGCGTGGCGATCTCTCGGATAGGAACAAGTGCTTGCCGAACCACCGCAAGATCGTCACCGTCTTCCGCCTTAGATCCGTGAACGAGGTTCGAACGAATGAGGTATTGAATCTTGGTAAGCGCAACTAACCTTTCTACCGGAGGATCACCCGCCATAAGGGTTTTTTGAGCGGCTCGGCCTTCTTTATCCTTTCCCCGGTCAAAGTTATTGCATGTCCGCTTGTCCATCCGCTGAATCGGCTTTCGACTCGAGAAAAACTCGATCTGTGGTTGGACAACCGCGAGAATCTCTTGGGCTTCGTCAGAGGTAAATTTGCGAACAAGATGCTCCACCTGCATTAGGTCTCCCGGATGGGACCCATTAAATCCAGAGATTTGATCGGCTTGCGCCCACGCAAAGTAGAGCGCATTCAGGGCACTGAAAGAAAAGAAGTAGCTGGCAAACGAATCTGCGCTTTCCTCGCCGCGTTTAAGCCACCTCTGAGCAATGATAGCCTGAAAGGACAGCAAGTTAAAGCAGGGGTTGACCTGATCATCCATTGAATGTGTGCCCATAATGTTTTCGAACTTTGGCAATATCGGTCAGGAGATCTTCAAGGGTGAAGGTGCGCAATAGTACGTCGCGATACTGCTCCGTCATTTTCTCTAGCTTCCGTATGCGGTTTAATGGATCTTCAGACCGGAAATAGCTACTTAATTCCTTAAAGAAAACATCCCCGTCATGGATGCTCACATCCACCACGGTTTTTTGACAACCATTCCATTCATACAGATATTGTTCCACCTCCGCACGATTTTCTGGTGGCGGTTCAGCAGAAAACCACAACGTGCGGTAAACACCATCGTCGGTAGCGGGAAAGGCACTAGGATCTGTTTCCAATAGGGGAAGCCTCCCTTCCCCAAGAAGTTGTTCGGCTTGAAACAGAATGCTGAATTTTCCCGGGATGATGTGACGATACGTTTCAGCAAACTGGTTGTCCAGGATACGAAGTTCGTCGAATAGGTCCGTCAGAAGAGTCTCCATCACTGCGAGATTGGACGACTGGCGTGCTAGCAGGGAGGCGATCCGGCTAGGGTTCAGGTAGAATCGACGGTGTTCATTTGCGCGCTCATGGCTTTCTAAGGCCGCTCGTAGCTCATCTAGCAGGACGCGGTAGAGTTCAATGATCTCGTATGACTGCACAAGAACTAGGTGCAGTCGTGCCGCAGTGCGACGATTTCCCCGCCTGCGTACGGCGTCTGCGATAGAGACGAAGTCGAGCTTTTCTAGCAAGTATTTTAGTAGTTCTAGCACTTAAGGCTTCCTCTCCACACCCACCCGCTAACAAATTCTGGATAAATCCGCATAAGAATCAATATGTGATTTCCTGACCCCATAATACTCCACAAATGTTCGCGAATAATCCGCAAGAACATTTTTTTAATGATTTGCTATCTATCGACCATTTCTCATGGAGTTCTCTTATGCAGATCAGCATAAAACCCTTTCTTGATGGGTTCACATCCCATCAGGTGGACTGCAGGTCCGCCTGCCTTCATTAGAAGGACATGGGTATTGATCATCGTCGTTTTGACTTCGCGATACCCCATAATTCCTGAACGGTTCGAAGGCCAGAGCCGCTTTCGAGCAGGTGCGCGCCAAAGGGACGGCGAAACGTCTGGCCGTTAGACGGGTTGACGATCCAACCTTGAGCCATGCCGCCTTGTTCCCCTTTGCCATCAATATTCCTGAAGGGTGAGTGCGTTGTTCTTGTGTGTAATTGTTCCTTCCGTGTCCTGGCACTCTTATTCCCTCGGGAATTCCAGTACACACAAAGAAGCCGATCTCAATGTAGGGGATTCTTGAATAAGGAAGGAACAATGTCAAGAAACTTTCGATGGGTAATCGGGCGCATGGTTGAGGAAGGGAGGGATCATTCAGATCTTATGATTCTGGCCTTACAGCTTGACAATATGTATCGGAAATCCATCTTGGGAGTGACAGAAAAAAAACCGCTGGCAGGTGAATGCATCGCATGTGTGTACCCAGCTCTGGGGTCAACGTGATGTTCTATGTTGCCGGGTTTCGCCCCGGCAGCCGAGGTCCTTTTGTTTCGGCAAAAGGACCCAAAACCAGTGACGCCCCGTCTGGCCCCATTAGAGCGGACGGATGCCAAACTGAGGAGGGCAGACCAACTCGCTCCGCTCTAACAAGGCCCGCCAGAATGAGAGCGTCCCTCCCTTGGGCCAGACGGCAGGCGTCGGATCATGGGTTACGATCCTTTCAAGGACACGCATGAAAGAGCGAGGAACCCTCTATTTTGTATGATCCGAAGAGAGTTGCGAGATATGACGAGTATGCTCAATTCTTAAGACAACCGCCACGGAAAGGAACCAAAAATAAATCGTGAAACAGTGGTTGGAATTAAGTCCGGCAAGCTCACCCCAAAGGTAGGAAACTTTCCCGAAATCACAGGAGGACTGCCATGAGACTTTTCGGTGTTGGCTTTTTGCGACAGAGATATTCGACTTGCCCATTTTTTGGGATTGATGCACAATTTCTTGACATAGAATGTTCTGACAGAAGAAAGGAGGTTGCATGGTTTCACCTTAGACCATTGCATGACACCGGCGGGTTCACACCAAGGAGGTCGCCATGCCAATATTAAAGCGATTGCAGGACTATCTCGATGAACGCAAGGTTGCCTATCACCTAATACGGCATCAAGAAGCGTATACCGCCTCGGAGATTGCCCATACTCTCCATATTTCCGGAAAAATGTTGGCCAAGGTCGTGATCGTCAAGACGGACGGTCGATTTGTGATGGCGGTGTTACCCTCCCATTACAAAGTGGATTTCGAACGTCTCGCAGATGTGCTGGGAGGGGAACACGTGCGTCTGGCCACCGAAGGGGAATTCCAGGAATTGTTTCCTGACTGCGGTGTCGGGGCCATGCCACCATTTGGGAATCTTTATGGACTAGAGGTGTTTGTTGACCAATCCCTCACGGAGGATGAGGAGATCGTCTTTCAAGCCGGTTCCCATTTAAGGGCCATGAAGCTCCGGTATCAGGATTTTGCCGATTTGGTCCATCCGATTGTGACCAATTTCCATTTGGCCGCGGGAATTCCGGGGAATTGAAGTACATTATCCTGGCCGTGGGACAGTTCAGCAGGATTACCCAAAATGAATAATGTTCGGGGTACTCCCCAACGGTAAGATTCGATGCAGGTGGTTGCAACGCTATGTGTTCTCCACTCTGCGGAGTGAGTCGGAAAATTTTTTAATATGTCTAAATGGGGGTACAAGAATATGTACGAGTCATGATCCAAGTGAGTGAGTGAGGGGAGGACGAGCCATGAATATTACCTCAACCATCGTCAAGCGTGTGGTTACGATCAATGAGAACCGATCGGTATTCGAGGCGGCCAAATTCATGACCGAGGAGTCTATTGGATCGCTCGTTGTGACCAATGCGACAGGAATCCGGGGACTGTTGACGGAACGCGAATTGATTAAAAATGTCGTAGGGAAAGGAAAAGATCCCGAGAAAGTCAAAATTAAGGATACGATCACTCCCAATCCTTTAAGGGTCAGCCCAAATGTTGATGCCGACCACTGTTTGGATCTTATGAAGGAACACCATTGCCGACATCTTTTGGTCTAGGATGGCGAAGAATTTGTGGGAATCGTCTCAGTCCGGGATCTGGTCGTGCTGTTGCTTGAGGAGAAGGAAGAACTGATTCGGCAACTTGAAAAGTATATTACTTCATAAGTCTCTCGCTCCGTCTTGACTCATGACTTTTGCCAATTCCTGAAAAGGAAGAATCGTTTAACAGAAAGTTCCAGGGGACAGGGAGAAAATCCGTCCCGTCCCCTGGCCACCAAGGGCCGGGAAAGGCCCCACCTGCGGAGTGCGGATGTTGAGCCGAACCGGAGGTAGTAATGGCTCAACCCAACATCACTTCCCCACGAGCGGGACCATCACCCACAAGGAATTCTCATTCGCACATACGGCTGCTCCAATGATTCCTCTCGGAGCTGGATTGGGAGTGTCGGACCTCCTCCTTTCTGTTCTCCCCTCTAGATTTTGGGAAAGGAGCCCCGGGTCGCATAGAGCCTCCCCCGGAAAAAGCCTCCGGTTATGGCCCTCGGCGAATATCAATCATCCATAGGATTTCGAAATTTCCAATGTTCCGGCGTTTTCTGACTCAAAAACAGTCTTTTTTGCATCGATTCCATCTGCTCGGTTCTGAAGCAAATTAAACCATTTTTCCATTGCGCCAGGTCCAGCTTTCACAGGGCGTAAGGGCTACCCAATTCCTCCATATACCCGTGTTAGGTTTTGATTCCGTATTATTA
>DOFS01000474.1:0-5549 GCA_003523945.1 Nitrospiraceae bacterium
GGTATCAGGTTATTAAACAGGCCGACATTATTTTAGCCATGTTTCTGTTCGGAGAGTCGTTCTCCCTCGAGCAAAAGAAGCGCAACTTTGATTATTATGACCCCCTGACGACAGGGGACTCCTCTCTCTCATCCTGCATTCAGAGTATAGTGGCCTCCGAAATCGGATACCCGGATTTGGCAACCGAATATGCACGGGCAGCCTTGCTCATGGACCTGGCGGATATCGGAGGAAATGTGAAAGACGGATGTCACATCGCCTCCATGGGCGGCACCTGGATGGTCCTGGTCTATGGCATGGCGGGGATGCGGGACTTCGACGGTATCCTGACGTTCAGGCCCCGACGCCTCCCTGCCCAGCCGGCAAGGATCCGCTTTCCGTTGACGTACCGCGGCCAAATCCTTGATATCGATATGGGGCCCGAAGGCGCGAAATATTCGTTGCGCGAGGGCAAGGGTTTCATGATCCGGCATGAGGAGGAAGAGATCAACCTTTCTCCCGAGACTCCCGTTGCCATTCGACCGATCGTGACCTGGCAGTCACGTTGACCCGAAAGGACCCATGCGAGTTCTGGTCTTAAACAGCGGGAGTTCATCCGTAAAGTTTCGGGTACTCGAGTTGGTCCCGGAAGGATCGACTTCCGGTGTTCGACCGGCTCGGACCCCTATCAGAGGCGCGGTAAAAGACATCGGCAGCACGGCGAGCTTGGAACTGGAGACGGACGGAACACCTCACAAGAAAATGACTCGGCTGATCGCCGATCACCACCAGGCTATCCGCTGGCTGTTTGAGCAACTTGACCAACTTGACCGCGGGAGCAAGAATGCCGGGTCCCTTACCGGAGTCCAAGCTGTCGGGCACCGAGTTGTCCACGGCGGAGAACGATTTTCGGAGTCGGTCATGATTACGGATACGGTGATGGGCGAGATCGATGCGCTCGGGGAATTGGCGCCCCTGCATAACCCGGGGTGCTTGGAAGGGATTCGTGGAGCGAGGGACGTGCTGGGTCCCAAGGTGCCGATGGTGGCGGTGTTCGATACGGCTTTTCACCATACGATGCCCCCTCATGCAAAAGTGTATGCGCTTCCCCATAAGTTGGCCGATCGGCATCACATTCGCCGGTACGGGTTCCACGGAATCGCCCATGCCTCTCTCTTCGAGAATTATATAGAAAAAACTGGGAGACCTTCCGGCACATCCCGGCTGATCACCCTACAACTCGGCAACGGATGTTCCATTTCCGCAATTAAGGGCGGGAAATCTATAGAGACGTCGATGGGATTTACGCCTCTGGAAGGTCTGGTGATGGGAACCAGATCCGGAGATCTCGACCCCTCCATCGTGAAATATCTCTGTCAAAAAGAAAAAGTCGATTCCTCGGAGGTGGACCGGTGGTTGAATGAACAGTCCGGATTGCTGGGACTGTCCGGAAGGACGAACGACATGAGGGAATTGCTGCAGGCGGCCGACCGCGAAGGGCATGAACCATCGCAAATGGCCATTGATGTGTTTTGCTATCGCGCGAAAAAATACATCGGGTCCTATCTTGCGGTTCTGGGCGGTGCGGACGCCATCGTATTTGGTGGTGGAATCGGCGAGGCCGCTCCCACCATCCGGGCCAGGATTTGCGAGGGAATGGAATGGTGCGGATTGCGATTGGACTCAGACCTCAATCACGCAGCTAAAGGACTTCAGCCGGGTGACGTCGCCCGGATCAGTCAGAATGGGCATCTCTTAGAGGCGTATGTGGGAGCAGCCGATGAGGAAACCTGGATTGCACGGGAAACCATGCGCTGTCTTCAGGCAACCATGTAAGTATTGAGGACACCACTGAGCATGGCGGCATCCGATTCATTTCATCATCGATTGAAACTTTCAGTTTTATTCCCCTTTTATTGATGTACCTGTAAGGAGGTCAGCATGGCGAATCCCTTATCTAAAAAAGAACTGGAACTAATCGATGCTTATTGGCGAGCGGCGAATTACCTCTCTATCGGTCAAATCTATCTCTATGACAACCCGTTACTGAAGAAGACCTTGACCAAGGACCATATCAAGCCGAGGCTTCTCGGCCACTGGGGCACAACCCCTGGCCTGAATTTCCTCTATGTGCACCTGAACCGGTTAATCAAAAAACACGACTTGAACATGATTTACATTACGGGACCTGGACATGGTGGGCCTGGCCTGGTTGCGAATGCTTACCTAGAGGGGACGTATAGCGAGGTATATCCGAACATCTCACAGGATGAAGAAGGGTTGAAGCGCCTCTTCACCCAATTTTCCTTTCCCGGCGGTATTCCTAGCCATGTCGCTCCTGAAACTCCTGGCTCGATCCATGAAGGTGGTGAGTTGGGCTATGCGGTCTCCCATGCCTACGGGGCTGCCTATGATAATCCCGATCTGATCGTCGCCTGCGTCGTTGGCGACGGCGAGGCCGAAACCGGACCGCTAGCGACAAGCTGGCATTCCAACAAATTTTTGAATCCGGTAACCGATGGCGTGGTCTTACCGATTCTCCACCTCAACGGCTACAAAATTGCCAACCCCTGCGTCCTGGCCAGAATCAGCCACGAAGAGCTGGATCACTTGTTCCGCGGGTATGGGTATACGCCGTATTTCGTTGAGGGGGATGACCCCAGGAAGATGCATCAGCTCATGGCCAATACGCTCGACATCGTGACCAAAGAAATCCAAAGCATCAAGGCGGATGCGCAAAAAAAAGGAGCCACGAAGCGACCACGCTGGCCCATGATCGTTCTCCGCACCCCAAAGGGTTGGACCTGCCCGAAGGAAATTGACGGCAAAAAAACCGAAGGGTACTGGCGCGCTCACCAAGTCCCGATGGGACAGATGCATGAAAAACCTGAGCATGTGCGAATTCTTGAAAAATGGATGAAGACGTACAAGCCGAATGAACTATTCGATAAGAATGGACAGCTGAACCCCGAACTGGCAGAGCTGCCACCCAAAGGGGAGCGACGAATGAGCGCCAATCCGCATGCAAATGGCGGGTTGCTGCTTAAGGACCTGCGCATGCCAGATTTCCGGAGCTATGCGGTAAAGGTGACATCCCCTGGATCAGTCACCGCCGAGTCCACCCGGGTGATGGGAACATTCCTGCGAGATGTCATGAAGCAGAACCTGAGCAGCAAAAACTTTCGACTGTTCAGTCCTGACGAGAGCAACTCGAATCGCTGGCAAGACGTATTGGAGGTGACCAACCGTACCTGGATGGCCGACACCTTTCCTTACGACGACCACTTGGCTCCCGATGGTCGGGTCATGGAAATGCTCAGCGAACACCAGTGCCAGGGATGGCTGGAGGGCTATCTGCTCACGGGCCGGCATGGCTTCTTCTCCTGTTACGAGGCATTCATCCATATCATCGATTCCATGTTCAATCAACACGCCAAGTGGCTGAAAGTATGCGACGAAATCCCCTGGCGGCGACCAATCGCGTCGCTGAATTATCTCCTCTCATCCCACGTGTGGCGTCAGGACCACAACGGGTTCAGTCATCAGGATCCTGGGTTTATCGATCACGTCATCAATAAGAAAGCAGACGTGGTTCGGGTCTATCTGCCGCCGGATGCGAACTGCCTGCTCTCCGTGACCGACCACTGCCTGCGGAGCCGGAACTATGTCAACGTCGTGGTGGCCGGGAAGCAACCGGCTCCACAGTGGCTGACCATGGATCAGGCCATTAAACATTGCTCCGCTGGTCTCAGCATTTGGGAGTGGGCGAGTAATGATCGTGGAGGCGAACCCGACGTGGTGATGGCTTGTTGTGGGGATGTCCCGACGCTGGAAACGCTAGCCGCCGTAGACCTCCTTCGTACTCACGTTCCAGAATTAAAGGTTCGTGTCATCAATGTGGTGAACCTCATGAAGCTGCAACCTCAGATCGAACACCCGCATGGATTGAGCGACAAGGACTTCGACGCGCTGTTCACGAAAGACAAACCGATTATCTTTGCGTTTCACGGATATCCATGGCTTATTCACCGGCTCACCTATCGCCGAACCAATCACAAAAACCTGCATGTGCGTGGCTATAAGGAAGAGGGCACGACCACCACGCCCTTCGACATTTGTGTGATGAATGATCTGGATCGCTTTCATTTGGTGGACGATGTGATCGACCGCGTGCCGAAACTCGAAACTCGGGCGGCATACGCCAAGCAGGCCATTCACGACAAGCTCATCGAGCACAAACAGTACATTGCCAAATATGGCGACGACATGCCGGAAATAAGTGGTTGGCAATGGGGTCAGCGCGGGACCACCGGGCGAAGAAAAAGCTCCACGGAAGCCGACAACGTATGATTGATGACAAAAATACGTTTCTCAAGAAAGTGACATGAACTTCGGGACCAATCAAGGTGAGGGGCCCTCAACCCCCAGAGGAGAACCCACAATCGTCAACCCAACGTTCTGTGAGGAACACTTATGAAGAACATCGATGACGGTTCCCGGCTAGGAAATTCTCTTCGGATATCGTTTTGTGTCATTCTGATTCTCCTGATCGGAAGTTCGGCAATGGTGTTGTTAGACGGTGCCACACTGCTGCTTCGAGAAACCGGTGAAGCCAATGCGGCGAGACCCGCCGGCACCTATGGCACGGATTGGGGAAATCCCGACGGTGAGGAATGCGTGCAATGTCATCGAAAACATTCACCAGGGTTGTACCAGGAATGGAATCAAAGCATGCACGGGCAACGAGGGGTGAATTGCCTTGATTGTCACAAAGCGGATGGGAAAGACAAGGACGGGTTCAGGCATAAAGGGCAATTGATCTCCATTATTGTGACGCCCAAGGATTGTGCACGCTGTCATACCACGGAATTCCAGGAGATGGATGGGTCGCATCATTCGAAAGCCGGCGATATTCTGGCATCATTCGATAATCTTTTGGGTGAGGTCGTTGGCGGCCCGGAAGCTGTGAATGCCGGATGTAAACAATGTCACGGCTCAACCATTGAAATTGGTGAAGATGGAAAACCCCTACCCACCACTTGGCCCAACACCGGAATAGGACGCATCAATCCCGACGGGTCTAGGGGTTCCTGTTCCGCCTGTCATGGTCGGCACCGCTTCTCCAAAGCGCAGGCACGAACGCCGGATACCTGCGGAAAATGTCATGTCGGTCCGGATCATCCTCAAATCGAGGTCTATAACGAATCCAAGCATGGGATCATCTATCACGCCAAAACGACTGAGATGAATCTCGAATCGGATAAATGGGAAGCCGGCGTGGATTATTCGGCAGCACCCACCTGCGCCACTTGCCATATGAGCGCCGGAGGGGGGGAAAAGCCCACCCATAATGTGGGCGAACGGATCTCCTGGACCTTGCGGCCACCCATTTCCGTCAAAAACAATCTGGTGAAACTGAAAGACGGCAGTGAGTTTGATGTGCCGGAAGGGCAACCATTGCCCAAAGTCGGCGACAAGGCCAAGAAGTCAGAAGTCGTTGAAGTGCTGACGTGGAAAGAACGTCGTCTCAAAATGCAAAATGTGTGCACGGCCTGTCACACCGATTCGGT
>DOFS01000474.1:5738-6877 GCA_003523945.1 Nitrospiraceae bacterium
TCCGCCATCATGGGTGACCTACAGAAAGCCGGGACAATCAGCCAAGCCCCCTTCGACGAGAAGATTGAATGGATTTGGTGGGAAATCTGGCATCACGAAGGTCGTCGAGCGCGGCACGGTGCCTCCATGAGCGGTCCCGATTACACGTGGTGGCATGGGATGTATGAGGTGGCCAAGCACACCTATTTCGAATTCATTCCGGAACTCAAAAAGGTCGCGGGTGAAAAAGAAGCGCAGGCATTACTCGAAAAGCATTTCAAACCTATCCCCGGCCATGCCTGGTACTTTGAAGGGATGAACCCTGACCAGCTTGACGCCGTACGAAAAGGATTTGAATCCCGTTACGGAAAAGGGTCATTGAAGTAAACACGAAACAGAATTTAGGGTTCACATCATTCAATGCTTACGAAACTCTGGAACTGGTTTTGGAGCCCCTCCAGCAAATATTCCTTGGGAGCGATTTTCGTCGTTGGCGGAATAGCCGGGATTATTTTCTGGGGGGGCTTCAACACCGCCATGGAGCAGTCCAATACCCTCCCCTTTTGTGCCAATGCCTGCCATGAAATGACGGATTTCGTCCTGCCGGAATATCAGCAATCCATTCACTACACCAACGCCCAGGGAGTGCGCGCCATTTGCGCCGACTGTCATGTGCCCAAGCAGTGGGGACCAAAGGTCATTCGGAAGATTAAGGCCACATGGGAATTATGGGGTAAAATCACCGGCTCCATTAATACGCGAGAAAAATTTGAAGCCAAGCGTGAACAGATGGCGTTAAAGGTTTGGCTCGAGATGAAAGAAAACGATTCACAGGAATGCCGTAATTGCCATTCCTATGAGGCCATGGACTGGCACGCCCAGTCGCTTGTAGCCCAACGTGACATGCAGAAAGCCATGAGTGAAGGAAAAACCTGCATCGATTGCCACAAAGGCATCGGCCATACACTCCCCGAGGGTTACGAATCGGATACGCCGGTATACAAGGAAGACCTGGCCAAACTGGCAAACAAATAACCATTAGTCATCAAACCCTGAGGAGCAACGCCGAGGGAGAGAAAGGCGAGAGACCCACTCTGGAACCAGACCAGTCACAGGTTCAGGGTGGGGCGTGTGGATTTCTGCCTGAGGATCGAAACCCA
>DOFS01000161.1 GCA_003523945.1 Nitrospiraceae bacterium
CACGAGAAAAATTTAGGCATCAGCAGCTGACGGGAATGTTCAAAAACGTCATCCAGCAAGGCCACAGCCATTTTGGCGCCCGGAGCGTACCCTCAGTACGTGAGCACGACAAAAAAATGGCGAGAACGCCGCTGGTGGCTTTTTTCAACATTCCCATTATGTTCCTTCGCGTGTGCGTGTCGACTTGCCCATTAAGCAGGACCAGCCCAGGCCAGAAGCAGTTTAACGTATGAAGGCACGACCCGACCACCAACCCAATAAAAAGTCAGAAACTCCCTCGCCCTTGTAGGGGTTTGTCCGAAGCGGAACTCGCGGAGCCTGTCCTGAGCGAAGTCGAAGGGCTTAAACAGTCCTCGCCTAATCTCCGAAGTTGGCTGGGCTCCCCGGCCACGCCAAAGGCAGGTTTATCTCTGAGTCAGGAGAAGGCCACCAGAGAAACTCAAAAAGAAGAAGTTTCTCCCACTCCAACCGGATGGCGGCCAATAGAGGTGGGATAGGAACGGAGCGCCCTGGGGATTTCTATGCAAGGTGGGAGTGTTGTGTGTATAAGTCCCTGACCCTGACTGCTCCTTGTCATCCTGAGGCCTTGCGAAGGATCTGTGTCCCAAGCGAAACCACGTAGGGTCAGCGAATCCCTCTTCCTGGTCTTCATGCCCGGCAGAGGTCGGCCGAGGCACTAAAGATGTCGTCTTGGAAGATCTGACCGCACCTTTGACGGAGGGTGATGCACAAGAACGACTACCGATCCCATTCTCTCAGTCAGTTCTCAAAAGTGGGGAAAGATCTGAGCACACCAACTTCTCTTACGAGACCATCCACATCAAAAGCCGGGAGGGTAAAAATTGGAATCTTAAGGAATGACGCGACAACATATGCCCGGTTGATTTCAGCTTCTTGATGGCCGTCCACAATTGAGATTGGCCAGACTTGTTCATCCCTCTCCCCAAGTCTTTTGCAAATCGATGCAGGATCGTCTCGAAAAACCACGATTATTTCCAATCTTAGCTGGGCGAACACATCTATCCCGACAGCTATGATTTCGCCACCAGGCCTTAATAGAGTGAAATGCCCATCCAAAATAACCCTTTCATGTCCAGAAGTTTTGAGTTTATCAAGGCCATTAATAAGAAGTTCCTGATTTCCTTTTGGGTCCAGGACTTCTTTAGAGCGCTCGTTAATTGTTGATTGCCTTTCCGCGTTAATCAAGGAACTTGCCGTGTACCATTGCAATCCATTGCGCTCCGAGGCCTGTTGGCAGCAAGTACTTTTTCCGACACCATGTACTCCGCCAACAAAGACAACTCGCACTTTAACTTTTACCGTGGGGGTTAATTTGTAAGACTTCTCTTTCACTCAGATACTTAAAAAATTGAGGCGGACGAAACCCCCGCCCAAGACATACTCGCGGATCAACACCACCAGGAAGCAAGGTAATCTTCTTTAGTTCGATCGCAAAACCTGTCTCTTTGCCAGCCAGATAAGAAAATAATTTGCGCCTGGTAATCCCGCCCTTTATGTCTTTGGTCAGTCTCCAGAGTTGTGTGGGTGTTCCCTGTGTTACCCGTCCTACCTTGGCAAAACCAACAATCCGTTGGACCGGAGCGGTTGCATATATAAATAAAATGTCAATTGAGCGAGTCGGCCATCGGCGCCTAAACTCAAGCTTCTTTTCACCTGAAAGAATCTTGTCTGCATACTCTGGATGTATGGAAATCAATGCAACCCTACGCTCCATGTGCTAGTACTTTCTCTAAATTGGCAACAGAGATTTTCATAATGCTTTGCGGTGCTCCATTCGTTATACGGTTGCGTTTTAGCCATTCTAGATCGAGAGGGTGTTGAAAATGCTTTACCAATCTGAAGAGCATGACCCTGGTTGGCTGATTCACCATATCCGAGATCTCGTCTAGTGAGTACACCGTCCGTCGTTTCACCTTACTGGCGATCGCATCGGAATCCTCTAGGGTTTCGTAGCTCTCGACCACACCCAGACTTGTAATCGCGCGCTGGTCACCAGAGCGGTAGAAAAGGACCACATCCCCAGGGTTCATTATCTTTGTTTGAGCGTGACAGAGGTATGCTAGTTTGATGGCATTGCCAGCCTGATTTCCTTGGAACAATTCAAGCTGGCGCCCTTCCGCCGTGGGGCAATCTGGAAAAAGAACCTGATGGTAATCAGGACGAATGGGAACAATGAATCTGCCCACACCCTCGTCATGTCTAAAATGAGGGAAGAACTGCCGAAGGTACTCAAACGGTTCCAGGTTTATTGGAGGGGCATCGACAGGATGTTCCTTGAGATAAACGGCATCCCGACCGTCAGTGCCTGGATGTATGCCAACTTGTTTGAACCCAAATTCTTCTAGCAATTGAAAGAGAAAGTGATGTTGCTCGATGTCACCGTGAATAAATATTTCCTGTAAATGATTGGCTGTTGCATAGCGAAAAGCTGCCTTTAGAAAAAGTTCTCCAATTTTGTGGCCTCGAACAGCAGGCCCAACTTTGAAAGTGCTTAGTTTGAGTGAGGGGCCACGAAGCATTCGGCCGTCTACTGTAATGGTTTCACGGTGTTGGTGTGCAAAGATGCAGATGGCCCCTAGCCCTCCGGCCAGCTCCCGCGTCAGCCAAGCCTTCCTACCTTCACGAGCTTTATTTCTGAACCATTCATCGAAGTCGTCGTAACTAGCCCTGAGACTGTCGAAAAATGTATCCCCTAGGCATGGCGTGAGTGAGTACAGTTCTACTTCTTCAACGTTCGGCAGCGGAACGCTCTGCTTTTCATGCAGGCGCCGAAGCCAATCTTCGGCTGTCTGGATCGTATAGACCCTGCCAACCAAGCCGCGTACTTTTGCTTTGTCATGAATGCCTCGATCTTCGGTTACCAGCGCATGCACAGCATCACAGTGCAAGGCATAAAGTATTTCGTTGTCCGAAGCGTCGTTCGTATCAATGTTCGGCGTATTCCAAGAACAGGGTGGGCGTGTGTCGAGACGCGTGTATTGTCTGAGACGCTGTAGGGTCTGTGCGCGTCGACCCATGTTAGGATCGCGGTTTATGTCATCTTCCGAGGCAGGATGGTAGAGAAGTTGATGTCCATGTTCATTGGCCATCCGAACAAAGTTTGCAAGGCTATCAACCAGGGGAACCTGGGAATCTTCGAGTGGAATTAGAATATTTGTATCAAGCAGAAAGCGCATGGTGGAGAACGGTTTCGAGGAGGTGGTGGGATTCGGATTGGGTGGCGGTGGGTTGGAATTCTAGTTGGTTGCAGACGGTCACCAGTTTATCCACTTTGGCCACGATGCGGTGTCGTCCGACGTGTTTATATTTATTCATAGGGGTTCCGGTACCTGGTTTAAGGGCACCTTTCCTTTCCAATGTTTTTGATTCCTTACCCGATGGAAATCATTCAGGTCAGATGACGCGAAGGGGTTTTCGAAGCTTTCAACCGCTACGAGACGGAGGTTGTCAATTGACTTGGATACTTGGTTGGGTGGAGTTGGCATAAACCTGTTGGGAGTCAGGTACTATCCAAAGTTTGGGAAAAAAATTATTTAAAGAAACGGTGGAAATGGTACAACAGAAATGAAATGAAGTACAGAAATATTTTTGTGTTGAGAAAATGCGGGAGGGTTTGAAATATAAATGAGAAAAAAATGTTTGAAAAAAAGATCACAAAATTTTCAAAATAAATTGGGAAGGTTTTTAGCCCGGCTCTTCTGAGGATTCGAATCGGTGGTGAATTGATAAGTGTGCTGCGAAAATTCGTGGGCGGTTGTCTGGCATTCCGAACGATAATATTGGAGTATTTATTGGGAAAAAGGATGTTTTTTGGATTGGTCCATTTTGGTGACCACGAGTTGCCCTTGAGATTTCGAGGGTGGGGTGTCGGGTCTCGGCCCGACAGCTGAGCCACTTTTGTTTCGGCAAAAGTAGCCAAAACCATTTTGGCCGTGGCATGGCCCTT
>DOFS01000354.1 GCA_003523945.1 Nitrospiraceae bacterium
GTTGAAAAATTTCCTGGAGATGGATGTCGATCGCCCGGGTGGTGCGATGGTAGTAAACGTTGGCGTAGAGATAGAGTCGCGCGTGTAAAAACATTTGCAATGCCGGAAGTCCTGATTGATGGATGGTGAGCCCTTGTGGGGAAAAGAAGGTGTAATGAAGGAGTCGTTCAATATCGACCGGGCCAATAGCCACCCCGCACATATAGGAATCTCTCAGGACGTAATCGCAATTGTCCGGGGTATAGATTCCGCCAAGAAGGGGCTGTAAGGCAATGACCCATGGTGGCAGGCCCTTCGTCGATTTGTGAGGATCCTTGAGAATAAGAAAAGCGATGTGATCCGGATCCAGATATTCTCCCGGAGCAAAAGGCCCCGAAGGGCTTCGGCGGATTTTTTTAATGATGGGACCCAGATGGTGACGGATAATGTGTTGGCCGAGCACCTCATGAGTCAGGTCAAATTGATGCAGGAAATGATGGTCAAAAAAATGGCAGAACGGTCCATGTCCGATATCATGCAGAAGGGCCGTGATGCGAATAAATTCCTCCAAAAAATGACGCGAAGGGACGTCGGAGACAGTTTGGCAAAGCGAAGGATAAAGTCGAGTTATGAATCGACCTGCCAGGTGCATGGTTCCAAGGGAATGCTGGAAGCGGGTATGTTCTGCGCCCGGATATACCCAATGGGCACTCTGAAGTTGAAGAATATACCGAAGTCGTTGAACCCAGGGAGAATCAATCAGGTCCTTTTCAGTTTGTTCGATAGAATGTGGGTGTGAATAGGGAACGGTGATAGAAATATAGCCGTGAATAGGATCGGCAAGGAGCGAGACGCCATCAAACGGTGATGAGAGGGGCTTTGATGTCGGCATGAGCTTAAAAGGCTCCTCCTTTTCTGATTCCCCTGTCTGTTGGGGAGTGCCGTATTGTAGAAAACAAGAAGGCGGGAGAAATTGTTTTGTTTGGTCTTTGCTGGTGTGCCGAGTTGTTCATTCTGCTAGCTGTTCTTAAATCCACGGTATCGGGTGATGGCCCATCGCATGATGGGATAGGCGATCAGCGATCCGACAATAGCCAAAGTACAAGCCCCCACGATAAAGGGAACGAGGTAGGGGGAAAGCATGTCAAACATATTGTCCACTCTCATCTGCTCCCACTCAATCGTGGTTGATGAGGCTGTGCCCACCAATAGCAATCCGGTATAGAGACTAGCGGCTAAGATTGGAACAAGCGTCCAGGGATTGTTGATAAAGGACCCCAGAAGGAGAGCTAAAAAATTCAGCCGGAACGCCCACGCGCAGAATACCACGCTAGCCGTGTGAAGCAAATAATGGGGCGCAAATGCGATAAACACGCCAAGAGCGAAGGCCAGGGCTGTGCGGTGAGGAGTTTCTCGAAGGTGTAAGACCTGAGTTAGTTGTTGTCGGACAGACTCAAGGGTCACCATGGACAGATCCCTGGTATTCTATTCCTTCGAAAAATGTACATAACTTTGAGGTACGAGTTTATGAGTCCTTCCGTCCTGATGAGTGATTTGAAGTCCGGAACGCCGAGAAGTAATGACTCCAATGGCGGTCACAGGCACTCGTAAGTGTTTGACAGCCAATTCCAAGCGGTGTTGTTTTTTGGGGGACACGGTAAACAATAACTCATACTCTTCGCCTCCATGCAGAGCCCAGAGTAGGGGATCTGCCTTGACCCGTGAAGCATAGGCGATGAGGTGAGGAGACATGGGAAGGTTGGCTGCCTGAATGAGTGCGCCGACTCGGCTTTGCTGACACAAATGTGCGATGTCTCCTGACAGACCATCAGATACGTCCAAGGCGGCGGAAGCCAAACGTCCAGACGACAGCACACGTCCTAGGGCAATTCGAGGGGAGGGCCGGAGATGGCGGCCGGCTAAAAATTTCATGGGCTGACGCAGGGTCGATAGTTTTTCCCCCGAGGGTTGATTGGTCAGGCACACCAGTCCTGCAGCTGAGTTTCCCAATGAGCCACTGACGTAGATGATGTCTCCTTCTTTAGCCCCACCCCGCGTTAATGCATGACCGGGTTCAATCTGTCCCAATATTGTAATGGCCAGAAACAGGGAAGAACGCGATGCCGAGGTATCTCCACCCACCAGTTGGACCCCATGCGTTTTACAAGGAACGGAAAGTCCACGATACAGTTCCTTCCAGTCTTCATATCTCATATGAGAAGGAAGAGCTACGGCCACAAGGATATATGTCGCCGTGGCGCCCATGGCGGCAATGTCACTGAGATTGGCCACGGCTGCCTTATAGCCAATGTCAAAGAATGAGGAGGTCTGTGCTGAGAAATGAATATCTTCAACCAGAAGGTCCGTGGAAATCACGAGATGGGCCGATGACGGGTGAGCCAGAATCGCGGCATCGTCTCCCATGCCGATGAGAGGAGGAGGGCCGGGTACGGAAAATCCACGAGCCAGGGTTTGAATGAGTTGGAATTCCCCTATTTCTGACACGAGCGCCTGGCGGCGGGAAGGGGACATGATTGAAAATCAGCGTGTCTTGGTGATGGTTTGTCGTAAGGAGGTACGGGTGACCGGGGACGCAATTTTTTTTCGACGGCCGGAAGAGCTATGGCCATGCGTCATCGACGAGGTCACTTTCTGTCGATGTTTGACACCAAGCGCTACTTTGAGAACTTCCGACATATTCTCAACATAAATAAACTGCAGTCCTCGTAGTAGATGTTTGGGAATATCATCGAGGTCTTTTTGATTTCTTTTTGGCATAACAATGGTTTTGATGTGCGCCCGTTTGGCGGCTAACACTTTTTCTTTTAACCCGCCAATGGCGAGTATTCTGCCGCGAAGCGTGACTTCCCCTGTCATCGCGATGTCTCGTTTGACAGGCTGGTTACTGAGGCAGGATGCGAGTGCCGTGGCCATGGTAATGCCTGCGGAAGGCCCGTCCTTAGGAATCGCCCCAGCAGGAACGTGCACGTGGATGTCTTGTTTGGAGAAGATGTCAGGATCGATTCCCAATGACTTGGCTTGCGAACGGATATACGTGAGTGCGGCATGGGCAGATTCTTTCATGACTTCCCCGAGATGCCCTGTTAAGGTCAGCAGGCCTTTGCCCTTGATGGCCGAGGCCTCAATGTACAACACATCCCCACCGGTTTCTGTCCATGCGAGTCCTGTTGAGACGCCGACTTCATCTTTCTCCTGCTCCTGATCCGGCACATATTTAGG
>DOFS01000294.1 GCA_003523945.1 Nitrospiraceae bacterium
CCGTGAGGCATTGCCTGCCTGGCATTGATGGTGATGTTTTGAAAAACCTGCCGGAGTTGGGCGGGGTCAGCATCCAGGGGCCAGAGGTCATCGGGGATGTCGAAATGACAACTGATTGATGCTCCTGATAGCGCAAAGATCGTACTTTTGCGGAGAAGGTCTCCTAAGACGATGGAAGTCTTGAGGGGGGCTCCACCCTTAGCAAAGGTCAGAAGTTGTTGGGTCAATTCTTTGGCTCGCAAGCAGGCCTGTTCGGCCTGCTCGAGATTTTGAGTCAGTGGGTCGTTTGCGACCATTCGTAATTTTGCCACGAACACGTTGCCCAATATCGTCGTAAGTATATTATTGAAATCGTGGGCCAGCCCTCCCGCTAGGACTCCCAAGGAATTGAGTTTGCTTATCCGTTGTTGTTCTTCCTGGTGCCTGGTTTGGTCTGTGATATCACGGAAGACAATGACGGTCCCTACCAGATGACCGCTATGATCGCGGATTGGTCCTTCCCTCATGGTAATCGTCCGTTGAAGGCCGTGTTTGGTGAGTAATTGATGTGGCGTATCTTGTTCTGAGAAGACAAAAGCTCTGGAGGAAAACTGCGCGGAAGGCTCATGTTCGTTCTTTGGTCTCTCACTGGTCAGGCGGAATATTTCTTGGAATGGACGGTGCAAGGCCTCATGGGTTGTCCATTCCGTAATCTGCTCCGCCAGCGGATTTAAGAAAGAAATACGTCCTTCTCGATCAGTTGTGACGATGCCTTCTGCGACCGATTGGAGAGTGGTGACCAAGTAGTCCTTTTCAGCAATCAGGGCATCGGCGAGGCGTTTCCGATCGGAAATATCCCGAAGGATAAAGCCGTACCGAGTATCCAGGCCGACCTTCCAACTGGTGGAAGAAATTTCCAACGGAAAGGATTCGCCGCTTTTCCGGAGGCCCGTGAGTTCTACTGGCTGCTGGTGAGAAAAGGTCGAAGATCGACCATAACTGATATCTTCTAACCCTTTTCGGTATAGGTCCCGATATCCTTCTTCCAGTAAGATCACAATGGGGTGTCCAAGAACCTCTTCCGTTTGATAACCGAAAATTGATTCGGCCGCAGGATTCCAAGAGACAATAATTCCGTGTAAGTCGGTTGAAATGATCCCTTCATGAGCAGAGTCCACCAGAGAAAAGTACTGAGATTGAAGTTCGGTCAGCGATTGTCTAACCCGCACATGGTGTGTGATATCCAGGCCGTACCCTCGCACAAGGCCTTTTTCTTGGAGGGGGGAGAAGGTCCAATCGAAGTGGTGATGCTCCACAATGACCGTGAGACCTCTGAGAGGGATTAATGTTTTGAGGCATCCCATGGTGAGCTGTGTGAGGGTGGCCGGGAGCACCATTGGCACCCCGTCTTCCCGGAATCCATAAATATCCAGAAGGCGGATCATGGCGGGATTCGCATAGGCCAAGTGGCCATGGGCGTCAACTTCCACGATGGGATTGGGACTTTCTTCCGGCATCGAGGCTAAATGTTGATGCGCTTCGTGTTGCTGGAGTTGCTGGCTGAGATCACGGAAAATAATTAATGCACCCGAATGGCGCGGATCCGTCAATTGAGTACATTGAAATTCCACCCATCGTGTTTCTCCGCTTGGCCGTCGAATCAGGAGTTGAGGTGTCCATATGGACTTTCCCGTTGTGATCGCTCTCGTGATGGGACACTGTTCTTCTTGTGTGAGAGGATCAACGTGGAGACATTCGGCGTGAGCGTGAAACGATTGTCCGAGGCACGAGGTTTCGGTTCGATGAAGAATCCTGGCGCCCTCCAGATTCAGGGAAAGAATTTGGCCTTGTGTATTCACGTGGCAGATGCCAATGTGAATGGAGTCCATCAGGGTATGCACAAAGGCTTGGGAGGAGCGCAAGGCCTTCTCTAAGCCAGTGACATCCATTTGGTTGAGATCTTGAAAAGACTGTTGCGGATCCACTTAAGGATTCCTTCCTGTATATGTTGAGGATAGCGTGTGAACGATACCGGGTCCTACCATAAGGCTTCAAGGATTTTGGACATATCCCATCCTTCCTGAGAAGGATCTAAGGACGTTTCAATCGATCGAAACGGTGTGGTGGCACCTTGTGCCCCAAGATCAATGATCTCCGGCTCCTGATAGGGTTGGCCTAAGGTGTCCTTGAGTAATTTAATGGTAGGCGTCATTCGACCATGGCTATGGACCCACACCACGACAGCCTGTTCGCCCGTATTTAAACGGACCAAGGAGCCAATTGGATACACGCCTAAGAGCTGGATCAATCGTTGCACGAGATAGGGATGGTATTGTCCATTCACGGCAGCACGATACAGTTCGGATAAGGCCCGGGCGGGGGGCACGGGTGGAAGGCTGCATCGTCCACTAATTTGGGCGTCATACGTGTCGGCAATGCTCAGTATTTGGGTGAGTTCCAGAATCTGATGGCCTTGTAATCCCCTAGGGTAGCCGGAACCGTCAAGCCGTTCATGATGTTCCAGGACCATTCGTTTCGATTCGTCAGGGATATCGGGAAATTGATTAAGGATGGCTATCCCCATTTCACAATGCGCCTGCATTAATTTTTGTTCTTGGACTGTGAAGCGTCCTACCTTACGGATCATATTCAACGGGAGACGAAGTTGTCCGATGTCGTGGAGAAGGGCTGCAAGCCCCACGAGCTTTAATTGTGTGGGATCGCAGCCATGTTCTTGTCCGATTGCCATGGCTAACATCCCCGTATCCACTCCGTGAGAGGCCAGATTGGGATCGAATCGACGCATTTGAATGAGTGACACCATGGCAGCCTGATGTTCCAAGATCCCATCAAGCAGGGTACTGACCACAGTTCGAACTTCCTGAAGGTGTTCGGGTAATGGCGCTTCCATTTGCCGAAAAAATACCTCCATCGTGGAGATGGCTTCCGCGCGAAGGAGACGAGCTGATTCAATATCATCCAGATTGGGCCCTGGTCCTACCCTGGGTGGGGATGTTAGGGGGGCTGTGGGAGAGAGGTCTTGGTCTTCATGCGTATACTGAACACCACTTACCTCCGCCAGATCCAACCCTTTTTCCGTGTCGATCTGGACCTCCTGAATTCCGTAACTGCGCAACAAGGCAATTTCATCCTCTCGTTTGATCGTCCATTTGTGACGGAGAAACGGGGTTTTAAACCATGATCGGTCCATGCCGGTGATAAACATGCCAGGCCGCAGGTCGTGGATCGAGATACGTTTGTTCATGGTCCAAGATCGGGCAAAAGGGGATGAAAAACGCACCAGATAAAACGTGAGATGTACAGATGTGTACCCAACAATTGGGGACTGGATGGAATGAGGCTCATGGTAGCGTTATTCCCCTAAAAGGGCAAGAGATATCACAGTCGAACTCCAGGCCCTTGGCTCAACGAGATCTGAAGCCGCGAAACCGAACCGACCGGCATTTCATCAGAAAAACGTGACAAAGATTAGGATGAGGCTTTGAGAATCCGCTCGATGCGGTGGGCAATCTCCATCGCTTCTTTCTGGTGATCTCCGGCCAACAGGAGGGCATGGTAGGTTTGCAGCGTGGGAAGTAATTGCGGGTCGGAAGGTCCCCAGGATTTTTCACGAATGGCCAACGCCCGGTTGAGAAGTGGCCGTGCCATCTCCAGCTGACCTTTCTGATGATATAACAAGGCGAGGGCGGCTAAAGGATCGGCCATTCGAAGATGTTCAGAACCCATGGACTGAGCCAGGAGTGGCAAGGATTCCCAATAATAGGCTTCGGCCTGACTCTCTTGTCCTTCCAGGCGGGCGACCTCTCCGAGCTGAAAAATCACCAGGGCATACCGTTCATCGGCCGGCCCCTTTGCACGAACCGATGGTAACAGACCATGAAGGAGGGCTTTGGCCTCTTGAAGTTGTCCGCGGGAGAGTGTCGCTTGTATCTGCTCCCATTGCCGGTCCCATTCTGATGCTGGGCACCCGGTGAGGAGGCAGATGAGGCCTGCACATAGCCACCATACAAACAATGTTCGGTTTTCAGGGTGGTTCATTAATCTCGGAGAAAAAGTATTCATACCTGACTCGGAATGACGTGAGAATTGGGCTACTCCTATTAGGAAATAGAAGTTATCATGGAAAAAAGCGGAAACATTCTGGACATTTTCTGCCACTCTTTGTAGGGTAGCCGCGTGTACGGCTGGTGATGAGACAAAGATGATTGACCGAATACTGCAATATTGCCAGCATGACGTATGGAGGGAGGATGTCAATTCGCTGAGAGGCCTCCGGCAGTTCGGCGTCAAGGCCTTGCGACTTGCATTGGTGGCGGTCGCCGAATTTCAGGAAAGTGTTCTGAGCATTCGAGCCACCAGTTTGGTCTACACCACTCTCCTCTCCCTGGTTCCGTTTTTGGCGGTCACCTTTTCGGTTCTAAAAGCCTTCGGCATTCATCAAAAGATCCAACCGATTCTGGCGCAAGCGTTGGATCCGCTTGGGCCCAAGGGCATTGAGATTACCACGAATATCATCCAGTTTGTCGACAATATGAAAGTTGGGGTTTTGGGGGCAGTGGGCGTTGCGGGACTGTTCTATACGACCTATTCGCTGATCGAAAAAATTGAAGAGGCGCTGAACTCAATTTGGCGGGTTGATGTCGGTCGCCCATTGGCGAGAAGAGTGACCGATTATTTAAGTGTGGTACTCGTGGGCCCCGTGTTCGTCTTTACGGCCTTCGGACTTACCGCCTCGGCGCAAAGTCATTGGCTTGTCCAAAAAAT
>DOFS01000336.1 GCA_003523945.1 Nitrospiraceae bacterium
GCAGCAGACCTGATGCGACATCGCAAAGCAGAACTGGCCGCGTGGGAAATACTGGAAACCGGAAAGCCATGGCGGGAAGCCGATGCCGACGTCGCTGAAGCCGTCGATTTCCTAGAATTTTATGGACGGGAAATGATTCGTCTTGGTACTCCTCAGCGCCTGGGAACAGAGCCAGGGGAACACAATCAACGAATCTTCCATCCGCGAGGGTTGGCCGTGGTGATTGCGCCGTGGAATTTTTCGTTAGCCATCCCAACCGGCCTTGTTTCAGCCGCCTTAGTCACCGGAAATGTGGTCCTGTTTAAACCATCCGAGCGCTCACCGATGATGGGATACCACCTCTTCACACTCCTCATGGAGGCGGGTTTACCTGAAGGTATCTTGCAATTTCTTCCCGGTGGACCCGAAATGGGACAGGCCCTCGTCAAACACCCCAAGGTACACCTCATCGCCTTTACGGGATCACAGAAAGTGGGATTGAATATTATCCAGGAAGCCAGTCACGTGTCGGTTGGACAAAGACACATTAAACATGTCATTGCCGAAATGGGCGGAAAAAATGCGATCATTGTTGATGAAACGGCCGATTTGGATGAAGCCGTGACTGGAGTATTAGCCAGCGCAACAGGCTATCAAGGACAAAAATGTTCCGCATGCTCCAGAGTCATTGTCCTAAACGAGGTATACCCCGTTTTTCTTGAACGGCTCAAACAGGCCGCATCAAGCATTCAGATCGGCCCACCGGAACACGCGAAATACCGGATGGGGCCCCTCATTGACCGGCGGGCACAGGAAAGAGTCCGGCAATTTGTGCAACGGGGGACCACCGATGGCACCTGCATTCTCGATCGCCAGATTGAGGGCCCGGGTTATTTTCAAGGGCCGGTGATTTTGACGAATCTGCCGCCTTCCCATCCTGTCGTTCAAGAGGAAATCTTTGGACCGGTCATGGTCGTGCTGAAGGTCTCAACGATTTCCGAAGCACTGAAATTAGCGAATGATACCCCCTACGCATTAACGGGGGGAATCTATTCACGGAGTCCTGCCAATATTCAATTGGCCCGAGACGCATTTGATGTGGGGAATTTGTATATCAACCGCGCGATTACCGGATCATTGGTGAGTAGGCAGCCCTTTGGAGGGCATCGATTATCAGGAATCGGCCGGAAGGCGGGAGGAAGCGGATATCTTGAGCAATTCATGGTGGAAAAGATTATTACGGAAAACACGCTTCGCCGTGGTTTCGCTCCGACGCAATAAGGCGACATCGGATGCCAAGGTTACTTTTTCCAATTCCTCAATCACTTCGACCATCCGTTCATTCTGATTTTGAAGGGAAGGAATCGTTTGCCGTTCAATGTATTTAAGTAGTCCCACTCCTCGAGCAAACCAGGCGGTCATTGTATCCGTGCCTTGAATCGACTTTCCGCTCTCAGACAAATGCACCTGCATGATCATTTTGGCTTCAAGACGAATCGCTTCGTGATACATGCCAGCTGGCACCACCACGGTTTCTTGCCCTTGAACGGAGACGGTTGCGGTAATATCCACCGTTTCTTGTTCCCCATCCCGGTCCACATCCATCCCGAAATCCACCCCTTTTCGTTGAAATTGCTCGAAAGTGCTTGGACTTTCCAAAGGAAATCGGACAATTTGATAGGGCACCAATTGGCGTTCTAACGTGGTACCCGGTTTCGACCCATAATACCTGATCCCCGCAGCATCCCGGCGATAATAACTATCGGACGGCCCCTGGTTCCCGGGATTGGTATCGTGGAAAACTGTGACCTCCACTCCCTCTAAGATTTCTTTGCCTGTCACTGTTGAAACATTCGTAAACCCCGTATCCTCATCCTTGATTTGAACCATTCCTCCTTCGATCATCGTTCCCTGATATACCCATTCATTCCCCACATGATCAGGGAAATACTCATGGCTTTTATCCACCACAAACTTCGTGGAATCAGCAGAATGAACGTCGACGGGCAGGCTTACCAGGGAAAGTCCAAGGAACACCAAGGCTCCAACTCCGGACGAAAATCCAAACGATCTAGATGTAAAGGAAATTTTCATAGGCAGAAAGTGTTGTGAAACTACCATAGGATCATCAAAACCGGCAAGATACCATTCAAGGATGACCGACCCGGCCCATTTCACCGGGGAAAATGAGCTCTCCTAATTATATTTTAAGACCGTTCAAGGATTGACAATCTGCCATGCCTATGCAGACTACACAAGGAACTCCATGATTATCAGTGAAACACGCCACCAAGTCAGTCAAATCCCTACTCGGTATACTCCTTCAACTTCTTTGAGGTATGAGAGTGGCACACATGTTCACCGGATACGCATGAACCTTCTCGCAAATCACGAGTCGGAAACATGAAGACCGGTTTAAACGTCATGGTGTTTGGAGGATCAGGAGTGATCGGTGGCGCTATTGCGAGGGTATTTGGAGGCCAGGGTTGGACCGTAGGCCTACATTACCATCAACATCAAACTGCTGCAAAAAAAACTGTCGCGGACATCAAGAAGGCCGGAGGGGCAAGTCATCTCTATCAGGCGGACATCACCGACAGCTCACAGATTCAGACCCTTGTACAGCGGTTCATAAAGTCACATTTTTCCCTCAATGTGTTGGTGTGGGCCGTCGGGGTGGGCTCCTCAAAGCTCGCAATCAAAACCTCTCCCCAAGACTGGTCCCGTACCCTTCACACCAACCTGACCGGTGCCTATACTGTGCTTAAAAATATTGGCCCCATCTTCGAACAACAACAGGATGGGTCAGTGGTTTTGGTGGGTTCGCTTTCAAGCGAACAAGGACATGAAGGACAAGCCGCCTATGCGGCTTCTAAAGCCGGACTCATTGGTTTGATGCGAACAGCAGCACAGGAGTGGGGCCCCTTCAATATTCGTGTGAATATGGTATTCCCAGGATGGCATCTTTCGCCGACATCAGAACAAGGATGGCATTCGGCCATGGAGCCCCGCAACCATACTCTCCACCGGACTCCCTCTGTTCAATACGTGGCCACATCTGTCTATCACTTGGCCTTGTCGCCGGACACGTCTGGACAAATATGGAATCTGGACAGCCGGATTTGGTGATCCAATTATTTCTCCCGCCTCCTCATGACTATGAGTGATCAATTTGAGAATCCCGCCATATTCATGACGGCGACCGACACCGGAGTGGGGAAAACCACTATCACAGCAGCCTTGGTTTTGGCGTTAAAAAACAAGGAACACCAAGTGGGTGCGATGAAGCCGGTTGAGACAGGTATTGATCCGCAACTGCCAGAGGCTTCCGACGCAGGCCGTCTTCAAAGCCTACTCTCCCCTCCCCCTCCCTTTGCGTTAATGTGTCTCTATGCCTTTCCTCAGCCCCTTGCACCCTTAGCATGTGCTCGCGAAGCTGGAACGAACATCGATGTGGCGCGTATTGTCACCGTCTTTCATGCCGTCAGACAACAGCACACGATGTTGTTCGTAGAAGGAGCAGGAGGGGTATTCACTCCACTTTCACCAACACAAACCATCCGAGACCTGATCGTGGCGTTGAACCTTCCCGCTCTCGTCGTCGCCCGAACGACCCTCGGCAGCGTGAATCATGCTCTTCTAACCTTAGAAGCCCTACGGTGTGTCGGGATTAAGCCATGCGGAATCATCCTGAATGAGCCCATGCCCACCACGCAAACCAATAATTCCCTTCAACAGCGAAATTCGACAATTGCCCTGATTCAGGAATGGTCGGCCGTGCCTGTATTTGGCCCATTGGAATTTCAAGAAACCGTACGAACCCACTGGCGAACAGGAGTGGAAAACTTAGCCAAGCATCCTGAAATTCAACGACTAACCCGTCATCTCATGAAAACTGAGCCATAAACTGAGCCAGCATCCTTGGGCGATCAACCGCATCAAGTATGGCCGAAGCGACCGCCACGCCATTCGCGCCTGCCGCTCGGAGTGCCGAAACAGAATCAGGAACAATTCCACCAATAGCAAAGATGGGAAGGGTGGTCAGTTCTCGAACACCAGCCAACCCGTCCATACCGACAACCGGCTCATGATTCGCTTTGGTTTTTGTCGAAAAAATAGGGCCAAACCCTAAATAGTCCGCCCCTCCTTCCGTAGCCTTTCGTACCTGTTCAGGATTGTGAGTGGAGATGCCAATGATCATCTTCGGCCCCACCACTTTTCGTGCAAGAAATACCGGAAGGTCGTCCTGCCCAAGATGAACGCCATCAGCCTCGACAGCTAACGCCAAATCACACCGGTCATTCACAATAAAAATCATTCCCCTTTCAGCCGCCACACCCCGAAGGACAATGGCCGCATCATAGGCCTGTTTCATCGACCCGGTTTTATTGCGATATTGAACGAACTTGACCCCCGCATGGCTCGCTTGATGCAAAATCTCACTCAATGAACACCGCGAGGACCAACAGGCATCGACAATCAGATAGAGGCCAGAAAACACAGGAGAAAGAAAAGTGAGGGATGCAGCGCCTGCGGTCATGGGGACTGTAAAGCCACAAGCCGGTCCAAAAATCGGGTAGACACGGGACCCTTCTGGAAATCAGGATGATCAAGAATCCGTCGATGGAGAGGAATACTGGTTTTAATCCCGTCAATCACAAATTCATCCAATGCCCGTCTGGTACGCGCCATGGCTTCATCCCGATCTCGCCCAAAGGCAATAAGCTTCGCAATCATCGAATCATAATAGGGATGGACGATACCGGTTGTATCCATGGCTGTATCGACGCGTATTCCTGGTCCACCAGGGGGACAAAATTTTGTGATGGTACCCGGGCTAGGGGTGAATCGATCCGGACATTCCGCATTGATTCGGCATTCGATCGCATGCCCGGTCAATTGAATATCCTTTTGTCGATAAGACAATTCCTCTCCAGCGGCAATACGAATTTGCTCTTTAATCAAGTCGACTCCCGTGACCATTTCTGTAACCGGATGCTCAACTTGAATACGTGTGTTGACTTCCATGAAATAAAACTTTCCACTTTGATCCATAAGAAACTCAACGGTTCCGGCATTTCGATACTTCACCGACTTGATAGCCTCAACTGCAACCTGCCCCATTTTTCGCCGTAAGGTATCGTCCAACGCTGGAGAAGGGGATTCCTCAAGCACTTTTTGATAGCGCCGCTGTATGGAACAATCCCGTTCATGGAAATGCACAACATGCCCATGGTTATCCGCCATAATCTGAAATTCGATGTGCCGTGGATCTTCAAAAAAACGCTCGAGATACACGCCCCCGTGACCAAACGCTGTTTGAGCTTCTAATTGAGCCGATTCGATCGCTTGATTCAACTCCTCCTCATGCCAGACCACCCGCATCCCTCGCCCCCCACCACCGGCTGATGCTTTCACAATGACGGGAAACCCAAGTTTTTTGGCAATTGCGACGCAGGTTTTGGGATCGTCAATTTCACCATCGCTCCCTGGCAGGACCGGGATCCCCCTCTTTTTCATGTGGGCCCTGGCTTTTGATTTATCGCTGAGTAAAGCAATATGCTCAGACGTGGGACCAATAAAGGTGATGCCAATCGACTCACACACTTCGGCAAAATGGGCATTTTCCGCTAAAAACCCGTACCCCGGGTGGATCGCATCCACTCCGGTGATCTCTGCAGCACTCAAGACATTCGGGATATTTCTATAGCTTAGCCCGCCCTCTGCAGGTCCGACGCACACATGTTCGTCTGCGTACCGCACATGAAGTGATTGAGCATCAACGTCGGAATGAATCGCGACGGTGCGAATACCCAATTCCCGACAGGCCCGAATCACCCGCAGGGCAATTTCTCCACGATTGGCAATCAATATTTTCTTAAACACGTCGTATCCTTAGATAAAAAGACTCGAGGGAAACATCTTACTCATCAAGAGCACCCGACTTTTTGCATGCCCCTTCAGAAAAAACCAGGGTTCAAGACCCGGACAGCGGATCAATTAAATACAGCGGCTGGCCAAACTCAACCGGAGTGGTACTTTCAACCAGAATCTTTACAACTTTGCCGTCGGTTTCGGCTTCAATCTCATTCATCAGCTTCATGGCCTCGACAATGCAAAGCACTTGACCTTTTTTGACGATATCCCCTTCTTCGACATAGGGATCGGTGTCAGGAGAGGGGGAACGATAAAAGGTTCCCACAATAGGCGAAGTCACCGTCAGGAAATGGGTAGCTTCAGCAGGGAGGAGGGGAGCTGGCTTCTCTAGCAAGTACCCAGCGTCCGCCGGTCTGGATACGTCCACCTGAGGGGAGGAAACAGCCGGGACATGATCCCGCTTGATGCGTATTCGCACACCTTTTTTTTCGAATTCCAACTCGGTCAGGTGGTACCGGTTTAACACTTCAACAAGGTCTTCGATTTCTCTTCTGGATGAATCAGCCATAATCTCCTAATTCGTGAATAGAATGGAGGACAGGGATATCGGACTACCGAACCCGTTCGACATAGGTTCGCGTCCTCGTATCAATTTTAATAACTTCCCCGGATTCCAGGTAGAGAGGCACTTTCACTGCAGCCCCGGTCTCGACAACCGCCAACTTGGTCCCACCGGATGCCGTATCTCCACGGATTCCGGGGTCAGTTTCCACGACTTTCAACTCCATGAACACCGGCAACTCCACCGCGATCGGTTCATCATGATATAACAAAATTTTGGCGACCGTATTTTCCTTAAGCAAATCGACGTTTTCGCCCAATTGGCTTTTCAGATAGGTAAACTGCTCAAAAGTGCTGACATTCATGAACGCATATTCTTCCCCAGCGTTATAGAGAAACTGCATGTCGCATTCTTCAAGATTGGGCTCGTCGAATTTTTCTCCGGAACGAAAAGTTCGATCAATAACATTCCCCGTTTTATAGCCCTTCAATTTTGTTCGAACAAAGGCTCCGCCTTTACCGGGTTTTACATGTTGAAATTCCACAATATAATAGGGCTGTCCGTCGAGTTCTAAACGCGCCCCATTTCGAAAATCTGCGGTCGTTATCACGGCATCAAACTCCTCATACAATAAACATGAACAGAAATGTTAACGATGTGCTGGGATGTTTCGCTGAAGCGCATCAACCAGCGCTCTCAGTCCAAGCAGGTAGCTTTGTGGTCCAAATCCAGAAATTTGCCCAAGCGAAACCGGGGCAAGGTAGGATCGCCGACGAAAACTTTCCCGGCCATGGACATTCGATAAATGGACTTCGACCATAGGAATTCCCACCCCCACAATCGCATCACGGAGGGCTATACTGGTATGAGTATACGCAGCAGGATTGAAGACCAAGCCCTCAAATCGTGCATTGGCCTCCTGAATCCAAGTGACCAACTCCCCTTCCACATTGGATTGCCGGCTTTCGACGGAAACACCTAATTCACTTCCTAACTTTTTCAGTGACGCATTGACCTCGTCCAAGGTGATAGTTCCATAGATGGTCGGCTCACGAGTTCCCAGCAAATTCAAATTAGGCCCATGCAATACCAGGATATTCACTAGGTATTTTCCTTAAAAATTGAGGTGTGGAGGGTCAGAATGTCTGGTACTCAGGCATCGTTGGAATTGGTGGAGTCTGGGAAAGACAGGATTGGTGAAATTCTAGCAGCGCCGGACGAATCGGTCAACGGAATTTGACCCCCTTCTTAGGGAAGACCACCCCTGACACGATCAAGGAGAACCCTTCTCAGCTCAACCATCGCCCAGGTATCACGGCCACAATATTCATGTAAGGCCTGGGCGATGTGAGCCCGCTCCATCAAGTCGGTTTCATGAAAGACCATTTTTTGGTACATGACGGCAGCCACGGCCCCGTTTTGAATCGCTAAATCATCATAAGCCAGGGTAGGCACCAAAGCAGGCAGGACCGTTTTAATGGAATAGGATCCGTGAAAGTCTGGATGGTAATAGTGTTGCTGAATGACCGAAAGGAGATCCCACAAACGACGAACCACCTTGGAAAGGGCAGGCTTCAACTGAGGCAGAACATCCCCAAGCGCAAACAATAGAAACCGTTCATACTCCGAATACACGCAAATAGTCCCGACCTCTCCCAGGCTTTCCAACAGACTCGTGGCCACCTCTTCCCGGGGGTCCCGACTATCGGTGCACAGATAATGATGATGCACAACTGTGCCATCGGGATATTCAACATGGTTTGACCACTGAAAGGGGATCGGCCGATAGGGACGCGTATGCGCAAACGCGGGGATCGCCGGCATAAATGTTTCAAAATCTAAATGATGAACCGGGAACTTGACCGACTGCAGGCGTGGCCGAAGCAGAGGCGAGATCCATTCCACATTATCCTTTACACGTTGCTGAGTGGCCGATAACTGAATATGGTCTGGGATCTCATCAATGATTTCAATCCCCTCCTCCAGGAGAAGCGTTTGTAATTTTGAACTACCAGGGAGATGAAACACCCAACGCTTGGGCTTCTCTTTTGTACAATGGTTCCAGAAGGGGCATTCATATGGCTGATGACAATGACCATCAGGGACAATAGAGGGTGGCTCCGGCTGCTGCAACGTCTTCCTCATATCTTCAAGCTGTGCCTGAATCAATGGACGGCGTGCCTCCACTTCCTCGGTCTTATTTTCCAAAACAAACATTTCTTCTAAATTCAGATCTCCGCCAAGGAACGAATACTGCGTATTCAGATGCATCAAAAAACACCCGCTCACTTCAATGCCGGCGCCCTCCAAAACTGCAGCTTGAATGGCCAGATCGTCTAGATGCGTAGCTTTCACTTTCGATGTGGCCTTTACTTCAACCAACCGCCACCGGGTGGCATCAATCCGCTCCAGGATGTCCACCCGAACTAAAATACCTTGCCAGACAAACGCCCCTTCAAACAGGGATGGAACGGCTAAGTCCTTCACAAGCTCACTGGTGCGAAGGAGGGCTGCGGGAATTTGACGGTGAGTTTCTTCAACCAGGACGCCATGGGGAAAATATTGACGTGCAACAACTCCCACTTCGGTCCCCATGTCCATGATAGCGCGGCGATCCGGGGTAGGGGGCGTGGCTAACTCCGGCGAATGAATTTCCAGATACAACCGCTTGGCACATTGCAAGCCAGCCAGAAAGCGGCTTTTGGATAAACGATGCGTTGGAGCAGAATGAGTCAAATGTTTATCAGGTCCTGAAACAAGAGGCATAGCAGAGTTTGGGTTCATGGGATTATGCTGCCGAAACAGAATGAGAAAAGGAATATCCCATTTTTTTTCAAATAGTCATCCTCAAGCATCAGCACCCGTCCACGATTCCCGCGTTTTATTTTTATATGGGGGCATAGTGCTTGATTTTTTCCTCTCATGCAATACGCCATCTACTTCATTCTCTCAGGAAAACTCTGGCAAGTCAGCTTAATGAAGGCATGATGAGTTGAGGGATACAAGAGATGGATTCTCGCCTGGAGAATCCAACGTTTCACCAGGAGGTGCAATCAATTACTGCCAGAAATCCCTGATTGAATCAATCCGGCCATGGGCAAAACCTTTATCAAAAACCATCCTCTTCTCAACCATGTTAAGCCACAACAGCTTAGTTCAGACTCGACTAAATGACCAACTACTGTATTGCATGGGGATAAATTTGGAGGATTACCATTACCCCCAAGTCCTGTGCATAAATACCATTCTGGCTGTCTTCATGTACGATATTTTTCATAGGGAGTGCTTAAACACACCGCACTTTTCGATAACTTGTTGTTTCTTATCACTTTAAACATTTATCACGACACTAATAGAGTGGGACTTTCATAAGATAGAAATCTCAAATTTTTGCTATTTCAAATAAATTCAGAAGTGGACTTATCCACAAAAGCTGTGGAATATCTCCGAACAACTCTGTTCATAACGCCACGAAAACCGCATCCTACGCCTCTTTGAGCAAAACGCCTAAGTAGCAGGCATTTCATTTAGGAATATTGAGATGGTGACAAGGTTTTGAAAATCAAAACCAACATTTTTCACAATAATCGCATTCCGACCGTATCGGCGAATTGACGACCCTTTTGGGTGAGTTGCACACCTATGTCCGTCTGAAAAAGATAATCCTCTTTCACCAATGTTGTAAAAGATGTTGCCCATACTTCGTCTTGAGATGCCTGATGAACCCAATCAATTGGCACGCCCTCAAGCAAACGCAACCCGAACACAATACGTTCTTTATCTTGCTGGGCCCGCGACAATAGTTCTTTGTTGGCAATGGGCAACTGCCCGGCCCCCAGGCGCTTCGCATAATGTTCGATACTGGACACATTGCCAAAACGGCTTTCTGAGAAATACGATTGGGCACTCGGGCCTAATCCCAAATACTCCAATCCCTTCCAATATCGAAGATTATGTTGACAGGCACACCCTGGCTTCGCCCAATTCGAAAGTTCATATCGAAACAACTGAAGCGGCTCCAGTTGGGCTTCAGCCTGCTGCTGGAAACACGCTTCATGATCCGGATCCATCACCTCAAAAAGCCCGCGCCGAAATTCCGTATAAAATCGTGTCCCTTTTTCAAGTGAAAGCGCATACAAGGACAGATGAGAGGGATCCAGCTCCAGAGCACGAGCCAGACTCATTTCCCATGACTGCACGGTTTGGCTCGGAATCCCGTAGATAAGGTCAAGATTGATATTGGAGAATCCGGCCTGTTTCGCTATCTGCACGCCGGCTAGGGCTGCCCCTATGGACCCTGAAAGTCCCAACCTCGTTCGTTCCTGTGGATCAAAGGATTGTACTCCTATACTCAAACGAGTCACGCCAGCCTGGTGAAGGGAATCCGCATACTGATCCGTGAGAGATTCCGGTGTCGCCTCGACGGTAATTTCACACTGTTCCGAGAGTGAAAACCCGGATCTGACGCTGGAAAGGATTGTTGCCAACTGTTCTGGGCGTAAGACCGTGGGAGTTCCCCCCCCGACATACACCGTAGAGACGGTTCGCTCACGGATACCGGGTTGACTCGCATACAACGCGATTTCACGTTCCAGGGCTTGAAGGAACGATTCTACCCGTTGCTGATCATGGAGGACGAGATAAAAGGCACAAAAATGGCATCGTTTCACACAAAAAGGTACGTGTAGATAAATTCCAAGATCGGAAGACAGTGCATTGTGTTCCCCTGAGCGCCCAATCGCCTGTTCCATTACACTCATTTCATCTTGCACTCCATCTACCGTTCAACCTATTCCACACGAGAACCACCGCTACAACATGCAGGACAGGAATGGTTAGGGAAAGTGAGACCCAAACCGGAAAAGTGAATGGACAAAAATGGCAATCGGGAACCAACACCCTATTTTCCTTCATGATGGCGTTCTCGATAGACAGGACATGTTCCCTTACACTGAAGAAGGCCGGTAACCTCCGCAACCATTTTTCGATTGCCACAGACATACACCGCCAGATGATCCACATGCGGGAACTCCTGGAGCAGGTGGGTCACGCGTCCCCTTTTTCCTTTCCAATGATGAGCAGGTTGAGAAAGGGTCAGGATAAACGAAAAATTTTTATAGCAATCGGCCCACTTTTGCAACTCGTCCAAATAGTAGATATCCGACTCACGGCGAAGGCCCCACAGCAGGGTCATCGGCTGAGAACAAGATTGCTCAAAGAGACTGGACAGCATGGACCATAAGGGCGCAATGCCGGTTCCCGTCCCAACAAATAACAGATCCCGTCCAGGGTCCTCATGAAGGTGAAATGAACCAAAAGGACCGGAACAGTCAAGTTCTTCACCAACCGAATGCTCCAACGCAAACGTCGCGCCCTTTCCTTTTTCTCCCGCGTTAAAGAGTAGTACGAGCTGATGAGAGGAACTGGGAAGTGAAACCAGCGAATAGTATCTCAGGTATGAGAGGCCCGACGCTTCATCAGGGATGGTAACGGCAATTGATTGGCCTGGGAGAAACTCTAAGGTCGGTGTATCCACTAACTCCAAGATCAACTCTCGAACATCTTGAGTCAGATGCCGAACGTGAAGAACCTTGGCCCGGAATCGTCTGGGGGTCATGCCTAGGAATGTAGAGAATCTTGTGTGATCTGGCAAGAGCCTAGCATCGAGGTTTTCTCCATTTCCGCCAAAGGCCAAGAGACCTTCACTGATAGCACCGCATCCCGAATAAACAGAGGGCAGCTTCCATTGGGGCAGAGAGACCAGCACTGAGATGCTCATGACGCTCGCTGTATCTCACTTGAGGAAATGTGGCCTGGGGCCTCAGAAGAATTTGAGACCTCACAGGTCAACGGAATCGGCGAGATCCAATAAAAATGCATAGATCATCGCGGTTTCCTCATAACGTTTAAACCGTCCTGAGGCTCCGCTATGACCTGCATCCATATTAGTTTTGAGCAAAAGGCGTTGATTATCGGTCCTCAATGCACGCAGTTTCGCAACCCATTTTGTCGGCTCCCAAAATTGCACTTGCGAGTCGTGCAAACCTGAAGTCACCAAAAGGTGAGGATACGACTGGGGCAGAAGATTATCGTAAGGCGAATAGGAAAGCATGTACTCATAAAACTGTTGTTGGTTGGGATCCCCCCATTCATCATATTCTCCGGTCGTCAGTGGGATATTGGGATCTAACATCGTGGTCACCACATCCACAAAAGGGACTTGGGCCACTACTCCGTGAAACAAATCAGGCCGCATATTCATAATTGCCCCCATCAACAAGCCACCAGCGCTTCCACCAAGGGCGAATAATTTCTGAGGAGCGCCATACCCTTTCTTCACAAGAAATTCGGCACAAGCAATAAAATCCGTGAAGGTATTTTTTTTATACAATAATTTACCGCTTTCATACCATTGTCGCCCCAATTCCTCCCCACCTCGAATGTGGGCAATCGCATAGACAAACCCACGATCCAGCAAACTAAGACGGGGGGAGCTAAAACTTGCATCTATGCTGGCGCCATAGGACCCATACCCATACAGCAAGAGGGGATGGGTGCCATTCGGGGCAAATCCCTTTTTGTAGACCAGGGAAATCGGAATGGAGACACCATCTGGTGCGGGAGCAAAAAGTCGCTCGGTCTGATAATGGCTGACGTGAAAATCCCCAAGGACCGGCTCTTGTTTCAGAAGAATTTTCTCTCGTGATTCCATATGATAATCATAGATCGTCATGGGAGTGGTCATCGAGGTATACCCAAACCGAAGATAAGGCGTATCGGCTTCAAGATTATCCCCCAAGGTTGCCAGGTAGGCCGGCTCACCAAAATCCAATTCATGTTCAGAGCCATCCGTGGTCCGAAGCATTCGAAGATGGATGAGACCCTGTTTTCGTTCTTCTAGCACCAGGAAATTTTCGAACAGCTCGAATCCTTCCAGAAATACTTCCACGCGGTGAGGAATAACTTCTTGCCACTGCGTGATGTCCGTTTTTTTTATTTCAGTCCGCATCAAACGAAAATTTTTGGCCTCATCATTGGTTCGAATAAAGAAATAATCTCCAAGATGATCCACATCGTATTCATGCCCTCGTTTCCGTGCCTGGAATATCTGGAAATCGTGTTCCGGATGATCCGCGTTCACATACCGGTACTCACTCGTGATGGATTGATGGGATCCAATCAACAAATACCGCTTGGATTTGGTCTTTTCGATCGAAACCGAAAAGGTCTCATCTGTTTCTTCATAGACCAACGTATCCAGCTTCGGATCCGTTCCCAACCGATGGCGGAAGATCTGGAATGAACGCAACGTTTCAGGGTCTTGTCTGGAATAGAAGAGCGTACGATTATCATTGCCCCACTCCATATTGC
>DOFS01000388.1 GCA_003523945.1 Nitrospiraceae bacterium
TTGACTTTTGCAGGGGGATGGATGGGCAGGATCCTCCAAAGTATGGGCGTGAGTCTTGCGGTAGGAAGTTTAGGAATGAGCGTGGTTTTCCTAAGCCCGGGTGATGCGCTTTCCCTTTTCGGATTCTCGGAAGATGAAAAAAAACACGAAGAGTCCACTCCTGTAATCCCCCCTGAGTATCAAGACAAACAGATGCCCAACGGATGGTTAACGGATTCGAATGTGCTTGCCGCAGGAAAAACGATTTATGAAGGCACAGCGAATGCCGACGTCAACTGCGCAGAATGTCACGGCATTGACGGCAAACCCACAAGGAAAGGAAAAGGGGCACCGGATCTTTCCGATCCTCAAGAAGCTCAAAAAAGTGATGCCATGTGGTTTTGGGAAATTTCTGAGGGGAAGCGACGGACCAAGATGCAAGGTCATGCGAAACACCTTACGGAAGAGCAGCGTTGGCAGGTCCTCGCTTACATGCGGACCTTGATGGGAAAAAAGTGACCAATAGATAGAGAAGACCTTTCCTGGTCGTAGTATCAAAAAGGTCTGGCCATCCCAGACAGCCAGAGCGTAACGGAAAATCAAAGAGGGTCATTATTTTTCAAGGAGGGCGCCATGAGAAAAATGTTGCTCACCATGATGGGGGTCACCTTCATTGCCAGCACAATCACAATTTTGATTCTTCCCAACACAGCATCAGCCGTTCCATCTTTTTCCCGTTTGCATGGCTTGCCATGTCATGAATGCCATTCGGCATTTCCTCGATTGAACCCGTTTGGCATGGATTTTAAACAACGAGGGTTTCGACTTCCCCGCGAAGAGGGCACCTACATTTGGGATCAGACTACGCTTCCCATTTCAGCCTTGGCCGTAGGGCGGTTGCGCATCAGCCATACGGACGACCCCGTCACCGGGGCACGCCTGAGTACCAAAAGTGCGTTTGAGATCGAAGAAGTCGAACTGATGGTTGCCGGTACGGCTGCGCCCAAAGTGGGATACTTGTTGGAGTTTGCACAAGAGGTGGCCGATGGTGAGGAATTTGGCACGGAACAGGCCTGGATCCAATTTAGCGATCTGTTACCTGGGAGCCTCCTCAATCTTCGTGGAGGAATGATGCTGAATGAAAATTATTATCTTTCCCAGAAACGGCGACTCACCTTTCAACGGTATCTTTCCCCGATCACCTTTAATGTCACCGGTGTGGAGTTGAATGGAGCCTGGAGTGGACTGCGGTACGCGGGAGGAATCGTCAACGACGAACGGGAATCCGGGGATTATACTCCAGCCGTTAATTTGGATAAGAAGTTGGCGGGATTCTACCTTTGGTCAACCTATACCATCGCAGATCAAGTTTTGGGAATTCGATATATCAATACAAAAGACAATTCCGATAACCCTTCGCCTATTATCGATGGCCGAACACGGCAGCAACTTGATGTCACCATGAATCTCTGGCATGGCCCTCTAGAACTCATTCTTGGGTACTTCCAAAATTGGGACATTGGTGGGGTGAACCGGCAACAACGTCAAAATTACTTAGCGGAAGCTATTGTAGAAATTCTCCCGGAAAAATTGTTTCTGGATGGACGCTTTGAATTACAGAATACCGCCCCTGTCGGAGGGAGCCCCAATAATCCATCTACGGCCAATGGAACACAGGTTTCGGTCAATCTCACCTACTACCTGATTCCGAATATTCGATTGATCGCGGAATTTGACAAAGTAAGCGGCGAGGGAATGGATATTTATAGTTTTCCTAGTCCAAATAGTAGTGCTACAGATAGCGAAGAGCGGTACATGCTCGGGTTTCAGATCGGACTATGAAAGACCTCAATGATTATGGATTAGGCTGGCGGGCGCTCATGCCCTTGTTTTGGGGAAAAGGGTTTACTGGAAGGAGGCCAGAATCTCTTCACGCTTTTTCCGGTATTCTTGTTCACCGATTAATCCTTGCTGATGCCATGACTTGAGTTGTCGAAGCTTCTCCTCAACCATGGCCGGGGGAGAGGAAGGCGGGGAATCAGAAACGGTTTCGAGGGGGAGAGCATGGTCTTTGGATTGGGCCAACAAGGCCTTGTAACGGATCGAAACCGTGGGTACAGCGGAGCTTCCTGGGCGCAATTCCGAGGCGTCGGTTGGCGTGATAATCGTCTGAGAGGGATCGACCACAAAGTGGAAATCAGGATTATTTAGCGGTGCGAGTGGATTTGCCTGGACTTGCGCTCGCTTCCGTTTCGATGTCATGGGCGTTTCAACCTTCGCGAGGATAATAATGAATTGCTCCCCCCTAACAAACAGTCCGCCAGAAGTGATGAGCGGAATGCCGTCTTTTCGAGGTCGACTCAGAACAAAGACGACGGTTTCCTCAGGCTGGGCTTTGCTCAGGGCGGTTGCTATATGCGGAGCCAAAAGGCTGGCGATCTCGGAGGGAAAGACGGGTTGGGGGGTCGTGTCGTGTCGAAAGACATAGTAATTAAGAAAACTCACTTCCTTTTGGATCTTCATGGACTGGAAGATTGCCTGAAGTTCTTGCACCGTGAAGGCAATGGGATGACTGTTGGCGGCCGTGTGTCCCTCTGCCTTAAATAAGGGACTTTGAAGCTGCACGATAAGATTTTGGTCTTGGTAGACCGGTCGAGAAAAAATGGGTGCGCCGGCACAGCCGGTTAGAAGAAATATTATGATAAAGACTACGAAACTCGAATGCCGCTTCGTCAATCTTCTACGGCTAGAAACTACGAGAACTTTCATGAGCCAAATTATAGGTAGAGAGAGAGGCAAGAGCAACGATGGAGACGATGGAACGTTCTCTCGTCTAAGAGGCAGGGGTCTCTAGTGGAACCAGAACTCCTACAGCCTGGAGATAGTGCGTCCAAGCCACATCGGTACGACCTGATCATCATTGGGGGTGGCCCAGCCGGTCTCACCGCAGCGGTGTATGCTTCTCTTCTAAGGATGCGAGCCTTCTTGATCACCACCAACATTGGGGGCCAAACCGTCGAGGGAGCAAAGATCGAAAACTACATGGGTTACGAATTCATTTCCGGCGAAGCGTTGATTGCCAGCTTCCAAGACCAATTACTCCAACACCATTACCTTGACCACCGAATTGCAGAAGTGACGACCGTTCGTCCTTTAGAAGACCACTTTCTCGTTGCAGACAAAGAGGGTGGCCAGTATGAAGCCTCAGCGTTAATCATCGCGACCGGCATGCGCCGTCGTTTCTTGGAGGTGCCAGGAGAAGAGCGCTTACAGCGGCGTGGGGTGTTCTATCAACATCTGGAAGAAGGCGCGCTCGTGACTGGTTTGCAGGTAGCCGTGGTGGGAGGGGGCAATTCGGCCCTTCAAGGTGCCATTGAGCTGTCCGTCCTATGCCCGAGGGTGTATGTGGTCTCACTCGAAGAATGGACCGCCGATGCTGCTATGCAAGAGGAAGTGAAAGCACGTGGGAATATTGTTGCCCTAAAGGGCCACGCCGTGACAGAAATTTGTGGCGAGAAACGGGTTGCCAGGGTGAAGGTGAAATGTCTGGAGACGGGAAACGAACGACATTTGTCCGTGAAGGGAGTCTTTATTGAGATAGGTTGGCGGCCATTTGCCGACGTGGTCTCCTCGCTTGTCGATCTGAACGGCCAAGGCGAAATCCAAATTCGCCCGGATTGTTCGACTTCTTGTCCTGGAATTTTTGCGGCGGGGGATGTCACCAATGCCTTCGGGAAGCGGGTGATTATTGCGACAGGCGAAGGTGCAAAATCCGCTCTAAGCGCACATGAATACTTGATAAAGATTGGACCCAGGAAGGTAAAAATATGAATCTTTTTATGATGATTTTCAACAAATGGAATGTGAAATGATCGAGTTCCTTCAAGAAAATGTTTTTTTCATTGTCGTGGCATTACTGATGTTCTGGTGTCATTTTTCACATCATGGCCATGGAGGGCATGGTGAGAAAACCCCTCCTGATGGGAGCAACCAGAAATGAGAACCCTAAACCTTTTTGTCGTGACGTGGTCTCTGGCGACTTTCTGCGCCCTTTCGTTCACTATCTGCGTAATTTATGGTCTTCTGACTCCCCATAGTCTGCACATGCATGACTTTTTAGAAATGGTGCTTCCGGCTTATAAGTGGGGGAGTTTTCCTCTGTTTGTTGTGGGACTCGTGGAAAGCTTTTTGTATGGGGCCTATGCAGGATTGGTGTATGTGCCCATTTACAACTTTTTCCTTAAAAAACTTTGAGTCTCATGGCAATCTTACTCAATAAACCAAATATGGAAAGAAAAAGGAGGTTCCCATGACATCGAAAAAAGAAATGGACCGAGTGTGTGGAATGTGGATTGAGACCGATAAAGCCGCGTTTACCAGTTTTTACAAGGAGGAAACATATTACTTCTGCGCGGAAGAATGTAAGGACAAATTTGACCTTAACCCTGCTTATTACATGGTAGGGGTTGAGGGAAGGAAGCCTTGACTTTACGGATCAAAAGGGAGCGAGAGACCCAAAAGGGCTTTGGCCCGCTTGATTAAGACGATTACTATTGAGTAAGAAAAACATGGGTTTCAGTCAGCAAGGACTGATTCAGTTATATAGACGTAGAGCCAAACACTACGATGTCACGGCCAATCTGTATTACCTCATTGGGTTTAGAGAGCTTGCCTATAGAAAAATGGCTGTGCAAGCACTCAAGCTGGAGCCTGGCCAAACGGTGGTCGAGGTCGGGTGTGGAACGGGTTTGAATTTTTCTCTTTTACAACACGAAGTGGGCTCCACAGGGAGGATCATCGGGATCGACTTCACTGACGCCATGCTGGAGCAAGCGCACCAACGAGTAAGAAAAGAAGGTTGGCTGAATGTGGAACTCATCCAGACTGATGCCGCGGCTTATCCGTTCCCCCAATTGGTTAATGGAATACTTTCGACTTTTGCCATGACGCTGATTCCAGAATATGACCGTATTATCAAACATGGAGCCGAAGCTTTGACTCCCG
>DOFS01000317.1 GCA_003523945.1 Nitrospiraceae bacterium
GTCACGGTTGGCATATTCGGAAACGATTCTCCCGGAGCTGTGGCGAGAATACCACCCAAATCAAATAATTTATTTTGCGTCCACTTCAAAATCTTCCCCATATCGCTCAGAAACCTCAGCACTCGTTCCGGCCTGTCCATTCGACACACGAGCCAAGCCAAGCATCGAATTCAATTCGTCCACCGTGCCATAGGCTTCCACCCGGACCGAATCTTTCCAGACTTCCTGTCCTCCGGCCAATCGGGTTTTCCCCGCATCACCTGTACGGGTATACACTTTGGATATCCGCATTGTATAAGTCTCCAGAAAAAAGTTGAATATTTCGGTTGTTCTTTAATTGAGTAGGGACTAAGAGAAATATTGACACCATCGTATCGTTAATCATCAAACCACCTCAAGGCTTAAGACCTTCTGTATTGCGTGATGCCCTGTGCCACCGATGCATATACAGCACGGCCCATCATTTCCCCAAGAACCGTGTGAAGCCCACAATGATCTTCTTTAATTTCACCGCTGGCCCCTACGACGAGACAATCGGTCCCGGTTAAATCGGCCGGACGATCGGACTTGCGACTGGTGACACCGTTATCTCGAAACGCGGCAGCTTTGGCCGAGGAAGCAATATGTACCGCCTGGATACGTCCGGCAATAGTCGGAAGAGCATTGGTCGCCATCACCACATTCACGGTTCCGACCGAATCGCATCGATAACCCAGCTCAACATCGGCATCGTCTAAAACGGAGCGGGCATTGGATAGTCCGACAGTCACCAGGACATGCACCCAGGCACCTGATGAATTCAGAAAACAGTCGGTAAACGCACTCACGTTCGCAGCGGTCATCAATCCGATGGTCTCTTCGGGAATGAGAGAATGTGCTTTAAACAGAACCCCAAAATCCTCCGCCAGGGTGGCCGAAGTAGAGGATCCGTGAAGACCCACCTGGACACTCGCAACCCCGGAGGCGGAAGCGTCCCCACCATTCCAAGGCGCCCAACTCAGACAATTAAAATTCCCCGGAAACCGGACAATCAGACAGTGGGATTGTAGATCGATCTGAAGTGGAGAGGGCTCCGTCTTCACCAACTTTTCCCCCAAATTTTCTGGTTACGGCAGAAGCCTTATTGAGATGTGAGGTCAGGGCCGGAAGAACCGGATTCATCACGACTGCGCTTTCCCCACCTCTCATAATGCACAAGTTCCTCAAGTGGCATTCGTTTGCGCCATCCTACTTTTTCAAGATCCGGTTGATGCGCGAAGCCCTTCACATATCCGACACACAAATAGGCAACGACCCACACGTCTTCAGGGATGCCTAGCACCTTCTTCAAAAGATCATATTCCAGAATTGAGACCCAGCCTACCCCGATTCCTTCGGCCCGTGCCGCAAGCCAGAGGTTTTGAATGGCACAGCATGTACTATACAAATCTGTCTCGGGCGCAGTGGCACGACCCAAAACGGACGGGCCACCCCTGTCACGGGAACAGGTCACACAGATATTGACGGGAGCTTCCTGAATGCCTTCCAGCTTAAGTCCACGGTACAGATCGGCTTTCGGTCCTTCATATTGAAGGGCAGCCTCCTCATTCGCCTGAAGAAAGAGGTCTTTAACGGCTTGTTTGGTCTCGGGATGACGGATGACCAAAAAATCCCATGGCTGCATAAATCCCACAGAACCCGCATGATGAGAGGCCAACAACAGCCGTTGAAGAATGTCCTCGGGAATCGAATCGGAAAGGAAATCCCTGCGGACATCTCGCCGCTCGAAAATAGCCCGATAGACCGCTTCCCGCTCTTCAATGGAAAAATCACCGAGGAATTGAGAGGTCATTTGCTTCAAAATTCGACTCCTTTTTGAGCCTTGATGCCTTTGCGAAAGGGATGCTTAATCATTTTCATTTCCGAAACCAGGTCAGCGGCTTCAATGAGCTCCGGCTTCGCACCTCGCCCGGTAATGACCACATGAAGTCCGGGAGGACGTTGATCCACCGCCTTCAGCACCTGTTCAAGCGAGACATATTCATGATGGATCGCGATATTCAGTTCGTCCAGAATGACCATGCCAAAGGATGGATCTTGAAGAAGCTTTTCTACTTCTGTCCACGCATCTTGAGCTACCTGTCCATCCCGTTCACGATCCTGGGTTTCCCAGGTGTACCCTTCACCCATTCGAAGAAAGACCACCTGGTTGCCGAAGCTCTTGAGGATTCGCTCTTCTGCCGTATCAATGGCCCCTTTGATAAATTGCACCACCGCCACATTCATGCCATGTCCGAGACATCGGATGGCCATGCCCAATGCTGCAGTAGTTTTGCCTTTGCCTGCACCGGTGTGGACCATCAATAGACCTTTTTCTTCCTGTGCCGCGGCAATTCGTTGGTCCACGGAGGCTTTCAACCGTTCCATGCGAGATTGATGATCTGATTGATTCATATTGGTTTCCTTATGGGTTTATCTTCAGCAATACGGTGGGGGAATCACCTCCGCTGTCTGAACATGTGGAACTGACAGTCAGGATGGTATCGCTGACCAAAACCTCAAAAAAAATCCCCAAGGTTTGAGAAACCTTGAGGATTACACCCGATTCTTCATCCTCACCCTTTCCCCAGGCCACGAGGGAAATAGGTCCAGGAATGAATGAGGTGTTCTGACTTCTGGGTTCTCACCTACTGCCCGCGCCTTCCCATCCGAAACTCAGCAGGGAGTCAAGAGTGAGTAGTAGGGAAGAAACTTCTCAGCCTCCTTACTCCTGACAATTTTTGCCTGATTCATTTATCGGACAGTGGATTATGCGGGGTTCGTCCCCAGTCACAGCGGCGGGACCGTGCAGGACTTACACCTGTTTCCCACCATTCACTCCGCTTATGTTTTCAGCGACTCTAGAAGGGCAATCAACATATTGTCAAGTCATCCATGACCAACTCCTATGTTTATACGGATAGGGACTTCATCCAACGATGAAATCAACGATGGCCCAGTTCCATGACAAAAGTGATCTGACCAGGATGTAGGCCGGACATGGCAGCAGGAATTCGCTTAAAAAGATTGCCTGATAGGCCTATCTTGAGATATTCCCCTCCGTACCCCACGTATATGACCTAGACTGCGACCTAAACACCACGACAGTACCGAAGCATTCTCCGCCATCCAAGCACGACGCTGGTCATACTAAAAATTGCGCCTAGCATCAGAAGTGATAGCATCAACACATCCCATAGAGGGCGATGATCGACCAAACCTGGAAAGTCCAGGCTATGGAGGCCATTAAACAGCCAGCGATACATCCGGCGACTCTTGTCCATGACCGACACAATCATGCCCGTTTGCATATCGATATGGACCCAGGTTTGGGCTGGATCATCCAAAATCACTCTCAGTGTCTGTTTCGGCAAATGACTCTCCCTAAGGTGCCCATAACGATCATCAGGCTGGACTTCTTCGACGAGACGCACATTGAGACCAGGCCAGGCTCGCCGCACGGCTGAGACGAGTTCACGTTTCGTCAAACGAGAGGGGACAAAACCCCGAGCCCCCCTTGACGCATATAATTGAGATTCAGTTCCTTTGCCAAGCAGAAGGAGTTTCCCGCCAACGACGATGAATTCAACCTCCTTATGATCCCCAAACGTGCCGAATGCCGGGGCTGTGATGAATTGAACTCCCTGGCCGAATGATGACCCTCGAAAATCTTGGACTTGTTGTAAAGTAGGGGTAGGCATGGAAAACAAACGACCTTGATCCACCGACAACCATCCACTGAGGATCCACGTACAAATAATGACGCCGGAAACGAGTCCTAGGAGATGATGGCCGCGCAACCAACCGGTAAAGGGACTGAGGCCGTTGAGGCGTTTTCGCTGGATGCCCTGCCACACACGAACCACGCCCAACCATACTCCCCCAAAAGCGGTGAGCACACCAAGAAATGAAATGGCCCAAACCACTTGATTCCAAATCTCGGAATATTGACGCAAGTTGGTCGGATAGATCCAATGAACAACAGCCCCAACATAGTTCCAGGCACGTTCGGCTGATCGGGTTTTTTGTAAAACTTCCCCTGTGGAGGCTGAAACGTACAGCACGGTCGCTTCGGGATCTGGAAAATGAATACGGAAAAATGGCCGATAGGCATCGAATCGTTGGTGCACAATCCATTGGTCATATTCCATGGATCCCTCAATTGCCGAAGGAGGAATGCCAACAAATTCTGTGGCAATCCGACCGGCCGTTTCCTGGTGAATGGGAGCTATGCTCTCCCCGGTATCGGCTCCAATGAGCATCGGGGTTTCTTTACCGGAATGGACAACATAGATTGGCTGCCCTCCCAAATCGATCAAGCGCAACCGATCCGGAGCCATAATCCCTGAAAATCTAATGGCCTCTATCGGTGCGATCGATATGCGCGAAGGATCGATATTTTGACTATGTGCATGCCGTTCGGTTTCAGGTAAAGAAGGAAAAGGGTGATACATCAATACCATCATACCACTGACAAACCACATCAAGAACAACCCACAAAGCATAATTCTCAGCCACCGATGAAGAAACAGGATAAGGCGCATGATGGCGGATTGGAATATGATTAAAAATCAACTTGCACATTGATTTCATACGTGCGAGGCGAACCCAACAACACCTGATCAGGATAAAAGGTATCGCCCCAATGGGCATACACCCTATCCAAGAGATTCCTCACTCGGGCGAGAATTCGCACAGGCCCTGCTTGGTAAGCCATATGAAGATCAACCACTTCATAACCCTTGAGGATCACGTTGTTCGCATGGGTATTAAATCGATCGCTGATAAAACGAAATCTCCCGCCAATTTCAAATGGGAGGCCGGCAATATCACGAAAATTTGTCCAGGCATTCACCACCCACGTTGGAACATTCGCGGGACGATTTCCCGTATTTGCCCCGAACGATTCAAATTCAGCATAGGTATATGCGGCATTTCCTCCTACGCTCCATTGACGGGTCGCTTGGATGGTCGCCTCCAACTCAAGTCCGCTGGATTGTTGTTTTCCGACATTTTCAACCCGACCGCCGCTACCAGTCTGAACCAGAATATTTTTCCTTTCGATATGAAACGCTGCTAAAGTGACGATTCCGCGCTTCTCCAGGAACTCGGACTTACCCCGATTTCCCATTGCTGTGCCTTGGTCAGATCAAACTTCTGATCTCCATTGACAGAAAAAATATTGCCTCCGACCGGATCGGCCCCGGAGGTCCACTGCGCATAGCCCACCAAAGCCGGATCGAATTTATAGACAAGCCCGAGTCTCCAACTCAACGGCCGGTAAAAGCGGTTAAAGGCATTACTGGAATTCACGCTTCCATCAAGATTAAAGCTATCTCGATCAAGCCGAATGAAATCTTGTCGAAGGGCAGACACGAGCCGGACTCGGGACGTGACTTCCACCGTATGTTCAAAAAATATGGCAACGGTCGTCATCTTGGTTGGATTGAGAAAGGTTTGTGAAGGATTGCCAAAACGCCCAGGGTCCGGATT
>DOFS01000585.1:0-2810 GCA_003523945.1 Nitrospiraceae bacterium
CAGCCTTTCGCTCTCCATGTTGCTCTCTTCGCTCGACACCAGTATCGCCAATGTGGCCTTACCGACGTTGGCTCGGACGTTCACCGCATCCTTTCAGGAAGTTCAGTGGGTGATCCTCGCGTATCTCCTGACCGCCACTACCCTGATCGTCAGCGTGGGACGGCTTGGTGACGTCATTGGCCGCCGCCGGCTGCTCTTAGCCGGAATCTTCCTGTACACGGTGGCCTCGCTCCTGTGCGGCGTTGCGCCCACGTTATGGCTACTGATTGCCGGCCGGGCGGCGCAGGGTCTTGGAGGGGCTATCATGATGGCCCTCACCATGGCATTTGTCGGTGAGACGGTTCCGAAGACCAGGACCGGAAGCGCCATGGGCCTGCTCGGAACGATGTCCGCGATCGGCACCGCTCTCGGTCCATCCCTCGGCGGCGTGTTGATCGCCGGATTCGGTTGGCGGGCAATCTTTCTTATCAACGTGCCGCTGGGTATTCTGACTTTTCTTCTCGCGCATTACTCCCTGCCCGTTGCTCACCACCAGCCGAGGACGAATCAGGCCGGATTTGACAAGGTGGGCACGCTGGTCCTTGCTCTGACCCTTGCGGCTTATGCACTCGCCGTGACGATAGGGCGCGGCAGTTTCGGATCGCTCAACATGGCTCTGCTGTTGGCTGGTGCCATTGGAGTGGGCCTCTTTGTGCTCGCCGAGGCGAGAGCGGCATCCCCTCTAATCCGATTGGCGATATTCCGCGATCGGGTGCTGAGTGCGAGTCTGGCCATGAGCGCACTCGTCACGACCGTGGTGACGGCGACGTTGGTAGTCGGACCGTTCTATCTCTCTCGGTCGCTCGGGCTCAATGCGGCTATGGTTGGACTGGTCTTGTCGGTCGGGCCGCTTGTGGCAGCACTGACTGGTGTGCCCGCCGGCCGCATGGCGGACCGTTTTGGCGCACAACGCGTGACCATTGTCGGGCTTTTCGGGATGGTAACCGGTTGTCTCATTCTATCCATGATGTCGGTGACGCTCGGTATTTCGGGCTACATCGTCCCCATCGTCGTCATCACCGCCGGCTATGGCTTGTTCCAGACGGCCAACAACACCGCCGTCATGACGGATATCAGCCCGGACCAGCGGGGCGTGATTTCCGGAATGCTGAACCTATCCCGCAATCTCGGACGCATCACCGGTGCATCCGTTATGGGGGCGGTGTTCGCGTTCGCATCGGCCACGATCGACATCACCACGGCGCGTCCAGAGGCCGTTGCCACCGGTATGCGTACCACATTCGCAGTTGCGGCGATTCTGATCGTCTCCGCCCTGGCCCTCGCGGTTGGAACTTACCGCCGCACATTATGGAATCGGGTACTTGTTCCGGAAGCGGTTTTGCAGGCGAACAAGAAAGATCCGGGATGACCTCAAGGCGCTGTAATTAGAGTTATTCAATCAACGGAAATTCATTAGCGACGAATTGCACATGCTCATCGTGATCGGAGGAATCAGTGAAGTGTGGTGTGATTGTGTACAGGGAAAAGAAGGGATTCTTCCTAAGGGATAGAGTGAAGAGCGTTTTAAGTCACAAAGGTGTCGCAAAACAATGGGTGAGAACGCCTATGGAGCCGATTTCCTTCCTATCCAGGGTGGAAAGATATGAATTTTTCTTTTGCTCAGGTTATGGATTTTTAATGCCTGGCCTGAGAAGAAACGATTTGAGTTACCGGGAGGACAAGACGAAACGTTGTTCCGTGGCCTTCTTCACTTTCGACCGTAATGTGACCGTGATGGAGGTCGATGGCATCTTTCACAATTTTTGTGCCGAGTCCGGTCCCTTCCTTTTTGGTGCTAATGGCCTGAGCGGTAAAGAGGCGGTCTCGAACTTCAGGCGGCATGCCCCTTCCGGTATCGGCTACCGTCAACTCTAAGGTATCCGGACGCCGTCCCGGAGATCCGCCGACCGTGACTGATCCTCCACGGGGGACTTCCGGTATGGCATTGTTGATGAGATTGTAAAAGGCATTGAACAAGCGACGTTCATCGGCATCAATAACAGGTAGGGCATCAAGGCCATCGGTTAGGAGAGTAATGCTTTTTTCTGCAGCGTACGTGCGAAGCGTGTCGAGCACTCCATCCACGACGTCTCGTATGCGGCAGGGCGTGAAATGTGGAGGACTGGTGACACCTTTGACGGCATCCGCAATTTCCCGCACACGGTCCTGAATGCGGCGGGCATTGGTGACGATCATTCGTATCAGATCCAGACTGTTGGCATAACTGGTCTCTGCCCCTTTCGCCTTTTCCTGGATTAAGGTGGGGAACTGTTCATCCAATTCATCCTTCAATAAATCTGCACCCGATAGCACAGGCATTAGCATATTTTTGATATCGTGCCCGATATCCCCAAGGACTCTGGTCACTTCCGCAAGCTTGGCTTCTTCCAATAATTGGGCAGCCATGCGTTTCTTTTCGGTAATATCCTGAAATGTGACCACGGCTCCAGCCAATTTTCCTTGGTCATCCCAAATTGGTGTGCTTGAATACCGGGCAGGAAAGCTCGTCCCATCTTTTTTCCAGAACACGTCGTCCTCACCATGGTGAACCAGTCCGTCTTTATAGGCTCTATAAATGGGACATTCTTCTGCCGGGTAAGGAGAGCCATCAGATTTTGTGTGGTGCCAGGTGGTGTGACTGGGTTTTCCAAATAACTCGCCTGGTTCATAGCCTAGTAAGATGTTGGCGGCAGGATTGACAAAGGTGTGATGTCCATTGAGGTCTAACCCGAAAATGCCTTCACCGGCAGCCTGTAAAATCATATCGTTGT
>DOFS01000585.1:2999-3776 GCA_003523945.1 Nitrospiraceae bacterium
AACCACAACGGCGCCGACCAGGACCCCTTCATCATTTCGAATAGGTGTGCTGGAGTATTCGACGGGAAAACTGGTGCCATTCTTTCGCCAGAACACTTCGTTGTCGCCTCGATGCACCTGGCCATCCTTGTACGATGCATAGTTCGGGCATTGTTCCTGAGGGTAGGGAGTGCCATCGGATTTGGTGTGATGCCAGAGAGAGTGGCTGGGTTGGCCGATCAACTCCTGGGGCTCGTAACCCAACATTTTCGCGGCTGCAGGGTTCACAAAGGTATGCCGACCCTCCAGATCCAACCCGAATATCCCTTCACCCGCGGCTTCTAAAATGAGGGCGTGGTGTTGTTCAAGATGTTTCAACATACGTGAAGTGTCCGTATTGTCCTGTGGTACATTTTCTGGTGCTGGGGACATGATGCTCTTCCTACTCGTTAGGTTTAGGGACTGGAGAAGATGTCTCCAGTCCCTAAAATGAAATTTCTTGTCACCCCCGACGGGTCTGAACCAAATCCCAGGTTATCTGGCCAATGTTCTGATGTACTGAATCACCTGCCAGATTTGGTTGTCTGGCATGCCGGAAAAGGCCATCATGCCGGTTCCTGCTGATCCGTTTTTGATAATCCAATACAGTTGCCCGTCAGAAATATCTTTCATCGTTTCTCCACGGGTAAGGTTTCGTGGATGTGGAATCAACGCCGCGCCCATGGGTCCTTGTCCGTCACCATTACCGCCATGACATTGCTTACAGGCCAAGGGTTGAGCGGTTTCGTGATATAGCTT
>DOFS01000598.1 GCA_003523945.1 Nitrospiraceae bacterium
AGTGTGGTGAACACGGTGAGCCCAAAGAGCAGAATGGGAAGTCCCCATCGAGAAAAGGCGCCGGGAGATGGTGGAGGGTCTTCGTCCATCTCATCCAGGGTTTCAACGCGTTCGGGTTGACGCGATGGCCAATGGTTTGATCCGTCATAGGGAGTTTTGAGCATTTGTTCTCGAACATTTTCGTCTTTGGAGGCAGGCCTGATCAGGGTCGGAGGAGCAGTTGGGTCGGTTGGGACAATAGGATTCAACAGAGAAGGGGGAGGACTGGGATTGTGCTCAGAATGCCCTGAGGAAGTAGGCGGTTCGTGATCCATCAAAACGTCCTTATTAACTGCCAGGCCATGAAACGACCTGACACAAATATCAGGCAAATGGATTGTGCGCTTGCTCCTCAGTCACTGTTGTGGAGGGACCATGACCAGGGAACAGGGCCGTGTCTTTTGGTAAGTGTAGCAGGGTGTGGCGAACGGATTGCAAATGCCGAGGATACAGCGAAAAAGGGTTAGAGCGCCCAACAGACCCTGCAAAAAGCGTATCTCCCACAAAACACAGCGTTTGACCTTTGAGTGATAACAGGTAGCAAAACCCTCCAGGAGTATGGCCCGGGGTGGCCAGGCACTCAACCGTCAACTCTCCCAGGGCAATCATTTGATGGTCGGCTGGTATTTTTAGAGAGGCGTCAGGTGGTCTCCATGGGAGGAGATCAATATCCCCGTTTCCGAGATAAACCGGCACGGGCCAGTGAGCCAGAATCTCGTCGAGCCCTCCCGCATGATCTGTATGCCCATGGGTCAGACAAACGCCGATCAAGGCTAGGTTCCGTTGTGTGATACTCGCGAGCATTTCCTTAGCATTGTAACCTGTGTCGATCATCAGGGCCTGTTTCGTTGTTGGATCAGTTAGCAGATAGCCTTTAACTTCATACCCGCCAATGTCGCCTTTGATGGTCTGCACAAGTTCCTGTCCAGTCGTCCATTCCGGCTGAGGATGAGGCAACCATCCATCCAAAGTCAGGTTTATCAGGGGGGCAACACGCAGATGCAAGGCCTGACTGATACCTTGTATTTCGGCCTTGGTGGGAAGCCTGTGGCCTTTCTCAAGCTGTTCTATGTCTGCCTGCTGGACCTTTGCCAGTTCGGCCAAGGTCTCAAGCCCCAGTCCTTGTCCAAAGCGGGCCTTTTTCATGATATCGCAAAATTCGTCTTCTAAACTCATTGAGATACTCATAAGTGAAGTTGGCCATACGGACCGGAAGTGCTCTACTCCCTTACATTAACCTGTCTGGTCCATCTAAACAAATAAAAGGGGTCTGTGGAAAGGTCTACCGACCGATTTCGAATTATGGGCCGTGCTACTAGATTTTTTTTTGAGGTCCCCCCTTTGGCAAAGGGGCCAGGGGAATTAGCCTACTTCTTTTCTCTTGTGTACCCGGTCACTTTGCTGCAAGGATCTTTTTTGCTGGATGTAGGCTTTACGAAAACAGCCTGAAAGCCCCTTGCTTTGCATGGGGATGAATGGAAGCACGGAGCAAAGCGGAGGCAAGGGGTTTTTGGGTTTTAAGAAGCCCCGCTTTTAGATCGGGAAGTTTCACTTTTTTTCAACAACAAAACGGGGGGCCATATTTCGTCCCAGTGAAAAGGAATCCAAAGGAAATTTTGAGTGATGAAATTGAGTACATCATGGTGAGCGGCGTCTTGCGCGAACGACCTAGAGACAAACCCTCGCAGAGTCTCTTCGGAGCGTTGACGGGCGATCAATGAAGCAGTACATTAGTAGTATGAAATCGAAGACATCTATCACACTATCAGAAGACCTGTTGGAGGCCATCGATCGGCGTTCCGGCCAGTTTAAGAACCGGTCAGATTTTATTGAGACCGCCGTCCGTTCCTATATAGCTCACATCACACGTCAGGAGCAGAACGCGAAAGATCTGGCCATCATCAATGGACGGGCAGATCGATTAAATAAGGAAGCTGAGGATGTGTTGGGCTATCAGGTTATTCCGTGAAGAGAGGGGATCTTTACCGCGTAGTCCATCATTCAGGCAAAGATCCCCGTAAATATCGGGTGTTTGTGATCGTGAGCCGTCAGATTGTGATTGACTCTCGTCTGTCGACGGTTGTATGTGCTCCTATTTACTCAAGTCAGGATGGGCTTTCAACTCAAGTGCTGGTTGGAACCGATGAGGGTTTAAAGCATGACAGCAGCATGCACTGTGATGAGCTGATCAGTTTGCACAAAACCGTTTTGACCAACTACGTCGGATCCTTGTCTCCTTCAAAAATCGATGTCCTCAATCAAGCTCTTCGTATAGCCTTGGATCTTCCTGAGTAGTTGAGTGGGGAGGCAGAGATGGAGGCTTCAATCTTTTCCGCATTTTGAGAGAATCGTTCTTATCCCAGGAATATCTGCATACTCGTAAGGCTCAGTAAAAGGACATCGGAGGTCTCTGCCTTGATTCGGCTTGTTGGATTTTGTCTAACTCAGCAATGGCCTTTTAATGTCCCAAAATTATTCCTCTAAATTCATTTAGATACCCATACTTTTTACTGGCTCGTAAGGGGTGGAAGCACCTGTCTTGCTCGTCTGCGTTATCTGAGGAAAAAAGGGATTTGAGGAAAGGGGTATTGTTTAAATGCTGGTCATGGCGCCTCATGAATCAGAAATTTTCCCCACGTCATGCCAGACGTGGACCGTAGAAACAAGTGAATTCCCAGGAAGAACAATAGAGAGGGCTCCGGTTGACATTATTTTTGAAATCCGCTACTTAGGTTCAGCTTATTGTTGAGTGAAAAGGTCTTTCACAATTAACTGGGGAGGTTCGAATGAAACAGTGTGTGAACCTGGTTCTTGTCGGTCTAGCGTGTTTCATGCTCGTGGGTTGTATGGGGGCTGCAAGTTTGACTCAACCGAATGCATCATTTGCTGTGGCGGGTATTTACACTGATGTGCAAGGTGGTAGCCAGGTATTGGACAACGGTGTCGCAGCAACAAAGACTGGAACCGCCTGCAGTAATCAAATCTTGGGAATTGTGGCCTCTGGAGACACACGCGTTGAGACCGCCATGGCCAATGGCGGAATTTCAAAGTTGGTATTTGTGAATACCTCCTACAAGAATTTTGTATGGGGAGTTTATACTGAACTCTGTACGATTGCGAGAGGAAACTAGGTTTCCGAAATAGTCTTTTGCATGTTGGCGGGGAGCACCTGGAAGATTATCCTGGGTGCTCCCTTTTTTTTGCCAACGGTGCTTGTCCGAAGTTTTTGGCGATTGCCCATTTGGACTGTTCAGCATGAAGATCGTGTCAGTCCTGATTTGTTTGATGCTTCTTTCCGCACCGTCCAAAGGAGACGCGTTGGAGAACATCGAGCTTTATATAGCAGGATATGGGATGGCTACTCAACCTTTAAGCCAGGGGCTTTCCTTTAGAGGGAAGAATATTTCAGATGAAAGAATTCATGGTGACCCTGGTTTTGGGGTAAAAATTGGAATATTTCCGTCTTTTTTCCACGGATACCTTGGGTTGGAACTGGAATCATTTGGACAGAATAATTCTCTGAATTTCCCAGTCGAAGAAAATAGTACCGTAACGGGTAAAGGCAAGAGCGGCCTAATCACTTACAGTTCGATGGTCAATCTGATTTTTCGGTATCCTGGACGAAATGCACGGCCTTATGTGGGAATAGGAGGTGGGCTCTCGAATGGAATCCTCCACCATACGGATATTCCGGGTAGATTAGACAACAACACAGAAATGGCATCAGTTCCGGGTTATCAATTCTTTGGAGGGATTCAGATGGTCATTGCCGGCAACTGGTTTGTTTTCGGAGAATATAAATACAGCGCGGCGAATTACCACTGGAACCAATTCGCGTTGAATTTTCGGAGTGAATATTTTTTAGCCGGAATCGGATATCTGTTTTAAGGAGGCTTTTGCCTTGCCTCTACAACTCTTTTGGTCGCCTTGTTACTTTTGTTGGATGAGTGGTTCTGAGGCGCCGAGTGGAACATTGGATCCTATGACTTAGTCA
>DOFS01000558.1:0-2346 GCA_003523945.1 Nitrospiraceae bacterium
CACGTCACCAATGCCCCTCACGGATGGAATCTTGCTCTCCTGTTCCACCACCCCCGGGAGAGTCGTCGAAGTCTTGATGCCTGAAGACTTTCCGGCGCGCGGTGGTTTCACCAATGCCCCCTTGCCCGGGCGGGTGGAGAACGTCTGTTCTTCCGGTTTTTTTACGGTCGCTGGTCGATGCGCGTTTCATACTCATTGCGTCAGCTCGAGCGAGGAACATGTAGGTGACGATGAGCAAGTTGCCATGACAAGTTCCGGCGGGAATACCGGCTCTTTCCCCAAAACATTCAGCGTGTGAAGAATGTGTTCGGGGCGTCCCCAATCGCTCCACAGGACGTCCTCCAATTCAATCACGCCCAGGCGTTCCGGAATGCGCTGGAGCAATTCAGAAGAGAAATCCAGTGTGGGCATGGTCTGATATGTCTGATGAAGCATGCGCCCTTCCTGAGTAGTTCCGATGGCCTGTGCCAATCGCTCAAACCGTTCCATCATGTCCGGAAGGAATTCCCAGCCAAGTTTCCAGAGAGTGGCGACTTTCGCCACAATCACCGAGGTGTTCCACAGGGCCCCCTTCGCCATGGCATTGAGGACTTCGATGTGGCCTGGTTTTTCCATGAAGGAATCGACTTGCCGAACACAGGACCCTCCACTCCAACCCAGCACCCCACCCACATTCAGCCACCCGTAGTCCAACTCCAGATGAGTGGGACGAACACCTACCAGAAGAATACGATCCTGAAGAATATGGCTCGCACGCGTTGCGCGCTGCACCGCCTCTAAAAAGCGATCTTCCGGAAACACAAAATGGTCAGAGGGAAAGATAACCACCGTGGCGCCCGGGTCCCATGCCCGGACATAGGTGAGCGGAAGAAAAAGCCCGGGCCCGGTGCCGCAATAGCCTGGTTCAAGAATTACTTGTCCTGCCTGCTGGCCCACCAACGCATCGCTTGCATACTCTTGATGGGCTTGAGACACCACCGTGATTTTTTGATGAGGCGCCCCCAGCCGGTTCGCCCGATCTAAGGTATGTTGAAGCATGGACCGGGTGCCAACGAACGTACAATATTGCTTGGGTTTCATATATCCTAACGAACGGAATCGTTCACTGTCCTCGCCGGCGAGAATAATGGACCACACGGCATGGGGTTGAGATCTAGCCATCACAGTTTTCACTCCTTCCTTAGAGCCTGAAACAGGTATAAAAGTATGAAAGCACGAACGATTGATAAAAGGGCCTCCAAATCCTGAAAGATGAGAAAGAGATACTAGGGGATTTTCTAGGAACGCCAGGAAAAGTTCCTAGGGTTCATGACAGATGCTTGATCAACAAGGTCGGGCATGACAAAAAATTTTGGGACAAAATCCAAGATCTCGTATCGTGTCTCATTGGCACCCATCATTGACATACTCCTTTGCCTGAGCCTCCCGAACGGCATACATGATGAATAATGAGGCCCAGCATTAGGAAAGATTGTCAGAATCATCTGACAACACTTCCCTTGCCGCTTCCAACCAACTCGCGAGGCTCCCGCCAGGGGATCCGCCCCTAAGCTTCGTAATTTCCTGGGCGCGATTGGCAATTTTGACGTCTAACGGTTCGCCAGGGGCTTTAGGATTCCACTCAAATTCGCTATTAAAAGGTGGCGACCCACCTTTTAGCCCTTTCTGTTTTCTCGAAACTGATGATTGATCTTGCATGGTATTCACCTTGAAAATTCATGATTTCATCTCACTGCGACCACATCTCAAGACAAATGGAAAGAAAAAGGTCTCCGCCTATCCGGACAACTGTTCCGGTTCGAATGCTCATGCCATAGTAGCCAGAGGAACATGTGATTGATTTTTCCTACAGGATTGATCTTCGCTTGCGACGGGAGTACCGATTGCCACCCCAACGGCGGAGACGACCTGGTTAAACGACACCGGTCGCCCAGGGACCTGATCGATGCCCAGCCATAACGCCTGGGGTATCTCGGAGCTGACGGAATTACCGGCTGGGAAAATAATTTTTCCGGCATACCCCTCCCGGCGATGCTGCCCCAAAGCATCAACTCCACTGGAATTTTGCCAATATCCATTCACGATGACGGCCTGAGGATCCGCCTGAGTCAACAATGTCGGCTCATGGAACCATTGGTAGGCCGGCATGGGAGCATAGCCTTGGGCTTTCAACAAGCGGCCCCTTGTTTGGCACCTTCGACTTCGGGAGTCACATGAAGTATCACGAGGTCCGCCTGCAGGCCCGCGCAGTTGGCATTCATCTTAAGCGCTTTCAGCCTTCACGGACCCATGAATGGACTCATGAATGATCTCACCGCATTCCCGACAGACCAGATGCCCCGTTTT
>DOFS01000558.1:2513-5208 GCA_003523945.1 Nitrospiraceae bacterium
TTCCCGCTTATCAGGTTTTCATTACCATAACCGGCCTCAGCTGTATCCATCGGTTCTTCTCCATCGAAAAATGTAAAACGCATCCCTTGAAAGAACTAGCAGCTTCCAATGTGATGTTCATTTTTTAATCAGGCCACATGGAAACGAGGGGCGGTCTGCGCCTCGACCTCATTATTGTGAATGAACTTTCGACAGGCGTTTTGGAGAGAGTCGAGATGAAACGGTTTCACAAAAAACCCTTGAGCACCTTCCTTCAAAAGTTGCCGGAGGGTTTGTTCCTCCGACGCTCCTGACATCATCAGCACCGGCATTTGATGGCCTAACCATCGTAATTCATCCAGCATAGTCCGCCCATCCATGACGGGCATGTGCATATCCAGCAAAATACCATCCACAGGAAGACGGCTCACCACATCCAAGCCTTCCCGCCCATTTCTGGCAACCTTCACGTCGTATCCCCATCCCTTGAGCGCTTGATCCAACATCCCGGCCACAGCAGGATCATCATCGACCACCAACACACGTGGACCGACTTCCCCTGGCTCCGACTCCGACCGATTTCTGGGTGTGGTTTGGAGGGCCTGGAGGGTTTGCAGACAGGAAGGACAATAGGTCTGCGCAAGGTCGATATCAGAGAATGTCAGATGATGTGTCGACAAGAAGGACGCCAAATCCCGCCATCCTTCTGTCCTGGCGGGTCCGTCCGAGGGATCATGAACGCGTTCACACCAAACGCAGGAAAAGGCAAATTGGGAGGGAGACGAGGATATGGGAAGACAATGCCGTAACACATGTCCCCGGGAAATGACACCGATGAGTTTCTGTTCTTCCACCACCGGCATTCTCAAGACCTGCCTTTTGACCATCAGATTCATCACCACATCAAGGGAATCATTCTCATACACAAACACGGGGCTGCTCATGGTGTCCTCCACTCTGAGATCATCCAGCGAAGGTACCCGTGAACATGCTTGCAACAGACGAAGTTCCGTCACGACCCCGAGAATCTTGCGGGTGGAATCCACCACAGGCCATCCACTGTACTGACCGGACAGGAATTGTAATGCCAGGTCCTTCTCGAATTTGCCGGGAGTGAGCGGAACGGCTTCAGGATCCATTAAATCTTTTGCCAGGATGGGAGATGAAGAAAAGTAATTCATAGAGAGAGCCTCTCTTTCACATCGGTCTCACACATGAAACCATCGGTGGAGGGGGTCGGCCGCTGAAAGGAAATGGTAGAGTAATAATTCAAGAGAAAAAACAGAACTGGGGGAATCACTAGTTCTTTTGGGGAATAACCCTAGGTCGGTAGGAACGAAGGGTTAATCATCAATTCCGCAAATACCTAACGCTCACTCTAGGTTGCCTGTTGACTCGTATCAGGGGAAACACCTCTGTACGAAAACATAATGAAGGGAAGGTTGAAAATGACCGTCCGTCCAGTTTCTCTTGAGCCAGTGTAAGAAGGTTCCCGTCAATATTTTCATCCCCGGGAAGGCATTTTCTCCACTCCCTTACTTCACAATCAGGTGATGGGTGAACGCAAATTTGGTCAACTCGGGGATCGTATGCAGTCCTAAGGTTTCCATGACCTTGGCTCTATGAAATTCAACCGTTTTAATGGAAATATTAAGAAGCCTGGCAATGGTTTTAGTGGAATGCCCTTCCGCAATCAATTGCAGAACTTCCCGTTGACGGGGAGTGAGCCGTTTAAACAATGACGGACCTGCCGGTAAGTCCATAGGGTGAAGGTCTTCCGGCAGAAGAAGAGATGTGAGATACTGGCGGCCTTCTAACACGGTGCTCACGGCTTGCTTGAGTTCTGAGCCGGCAGATCGCTTCAATAAGTAGCCGGATGCGCCGGCCTCAAATGCTGCGGCAATATAGGTCGAATCGGCATGCATCGTCAGGAAAACAATCTTACAATTGGGAACAAGCTTTTGAAGATGGCGGGCCGATTCCAGTCCATTTAAACTGGGCATCGAAATATCCATCACCACCACATCGGGGTTCAGGCGTGAGGCGGCTTCAAGCAAAGCTCGTCCGTCCTCGACTTTTCCCACGACCTCACCAAACTCCTCGACAAGCCTCGCGATCCCCTCCAAAACCATGGGATGATCATCCGCCAACAAAACACGGGGAACCTTCATGGTGGACTCCAACGTACTCACGCCGGGATGAGTATGCGAGACGAGATCTAAAACTGATGATCATCCAGATTGTGAGCGGTTATTCTACACGGAAAAGGGACCATCAACACTGGGAAAACTCCCAGTTCTCAGGAAAAAAATCCCTGGCCCGGGATTTTCCAAAGGACGGGTTATTCCAGAGAAATAAGGCCATGGTCAATGGCATACCTTGTTAACTCCGCCGTGCTATGAAGGTCTAACTCCCGGATAATCTTACCTCGATGAAATTCAATGGTTTTGGGAGACACATGTAACATCGACGCCATCTCTTTAGTGCTATGGCCCTCAGCGATCAGTTGAAGCACTTCCCGTTGCCGCGAGGTCAAAGAGTCCGTGGTCCCGGTCTTGGGAACAGGCATCTCTTGAGTAAACGTACCCAGAAAATCCTTGGCAATGACCGGCGTCACGTAGAATTGGCCTTTCATGACGGCCTGGATGGCCTGCATCAACTCGGAAGCTGCAGAACGTTTTAAGAGGAACCCGGAGGCCCCGATTTGAAAGGCTTC
>DOFS01000031.1 GCA_003523945.1 Nitrospiraceae bacterium
CAAGGAACCCCTTTTCAGCGTCATGTGTGGAAAGCTCTCCAGCGCATTCCCTATGGCCAAACGGTGTCGTATGGGGAAATTGCCAGGCAGATTGAGAGCCCGAATGCCTCACGAGCGGTGGGGGCGGCCAATGGCAAAAACCCTGTGTCTATTATCGTGCCCTGCCATCGAGTTATCGGGGCGAATGGCCAGCTGGTGGGCTACGGCGGTGGGCTGCTCATAAAAGCGGCCCTGTTGGAATTGGAGCAACTTGAAACTGAAATGAGGCGTTCTTAAGTCACTGATTTCTGACGGTGCTTTTTCATGGCTTTACGCACCCTCTCGTGGTGGGTGCTTCGGAAATTTTAGAATGAGAGTTGTCACACGTTTTCCTGAGTTCATCAAATGACATGAACACCATCCAGGTTTTTCCCTCCGTCAATGGATGGTCGATGATTGCTATCGTGAGCTATGTGGGGGAAACATCTGCGTCTACCCTTCAGCTGGATTCTCCCGGTCTACCTTTTGCACCGGTTTGGTGTCCTGGTTGTCAGCACGGCTCCGAGAGCAGGTTGTTATAGCCTGATAGGTCATTTCTTTCATTAAAACCTTGGTCTCTCCACTTCTCCCTCTACCGTTTCATCTTAGGAATAATAGAAAAATTCAGGTAGATGCTTCTCACAGGAATCGTGCTGAATGGTTTAGAAGGATGGCGTTCGCATCTGGTCACGCGATTGAGCGGGGTGTGAATTCTTATTGAAGCTTGGTGGGAACCTGAAGTAATCCCAAGCTCTCCCTAAGCTTGTATGCCTCGCGCAGACTGATGTTTGGAGAAGGTGCACGTAATTTTTTATCAAATGAAGGGGTGGGACGAAGGAAGTAGAATCATTTCTCGTGAGGCATAGATGACTTGAGGCCCAATGATTAGGATGAATAAAAGGACGGAGGTTTTTTGGTGGGAACAACGGCGGAATGAATTCGAGAGGTGGCGGATTGGATATCCTTGACGTAACGGGTTAATGATTCATGGATGACGGGGAAGGCCAGATGTTCCCAGGGAATGTCGTTTAAGCGGACAAGTTGGACATCCAGGCTTTCCGGGCCGGGTTTGAAGTTCAGGTTTTGTAAATGGGCACGGTAGACCACGTAGACCTGAGAGACATGTGGAAGGCTGAAAATACCAAATAAACTATGAATGTTGATGTCGGCGTGCGCTTCTTCCAGGGTTTCCCGTGCTGCCGCCTCTTCGGTGCTCTCGCCTAATTCCATAAATCCGGCTGGGAAGGTCCAGAGTCCCAATCGAGGTTCGATGGCTCGTCTGCACAGGAGGATTTTATCTTCCCATTCGGGGATCGTTCCCGCTACGATTTTAGGGTTTTCATAATGAATGGTTTGGCAGGATAAACACACCGCCCTCAGTAGGGTTTCCCCTGAAGGAATTTTTTCTTCCACCAGGTTCCCGCATTGAGCGCAATATTTAATGTTCTTGGGCAAGGTGGAGGATCTGGTTTAAAATGGATAAAAAGGTGAGTAGGGTGCTTGAGCGTACTTCACGATCTGAAAGACCTGGTTTCTGTGGGCTTTTCTTTATCATACTCAATCTCGACTGTAATTCAATGCGGTGATTTAAGATGAAGCCATGCCCCCCAGGGGAGCATATCCCAGGCAAGTGTTGAAGGGAAGGGGCTCATCTGCCTGCCTGCATTGTGAATCCTCGTATTCCTTTGGTAAGGTTGCCATCTGCATGTGCCTTCTGGCAACTCTGACAAATCTTGGATAGCGTGAATACTGATTGGAGCGAACGATATGAGTACGAATGATCGGCAAATTATTTTTTCCCTGGTAGGTGTGGGCCGCATTCATCCCCCGAAAAAACAGGTCTTGAAAGATATTTATCTTTCCTTTTTTTACGGGGCCAAAATCGGGGTCTTGGGATTGAATGGCTCAGGGAAAAGCACCCTTCTTAGAATTATTGCTGGCTTGGATACCAATTATATCGGGAAAATAACCTTCTCGAAGGGATACTCCATTGGTCTGTTTGAGCAAGAGCCGTATTTGGAGCCTGGCAAAACCGTGAAGGAAGTGGTTCAAGAGGGGCGGGCAGATGTTGCCAAACTGCTCCAAGATTACGAAGAGATCAGTCAAGCCTTTTCGGGAGAAGTCGGCCCTGAGGAGATGGAAAAGCTGCTTGAGCGGCAGGGCAGGCTGCAAGAGCAAATCGAGGCGGTCAACGGGTGGGAATTGGAGCATCAGCTGGAGATTGCCATGGATGCCCTCCGCTGTCCTCCACCGGATACTAAGGTCGATTTCTTGTCCGGCGGCGAACGTCGACGGGTAGCTTTGTGCCGGTTGCTGATACAAGAACCCGACATCTTGTTACTCGATGAGCCCACAAACCATTTAGATGCGGAGACGGTGGGATGGCTGGAGCAGCACCTTCAAGAATATAAGGGTACCGTGATTGCGGTGACCCATGACCGGTATTTTTTAGACAATGTGGCTGGTTGGATTCTGGAGCTGGACCGTGGACAAGGCATTCCATTTCAGGGCAATTATTCTTCCTGGTTGGAGCAGAAACAGGCAAGGCTTGCACAGGAAGAAAAGTCCGAGTCGAAGCGACAAAAAACCTTGGAGCGTGAGCTGGAATGGATTCGCATGTCTCCCAAAGGCCGGCAGGCCAAAGGCAAAGCCCGTGTGACGAAGTATGAGCAATTGGTAAATGAAGATCAGGGTCAACAAACAGACGATTTGGAAATTTATATTCCTTCTGGGCCACGTCTTGGCGATGTCGTGGTGGAAGCCACCAACCTTTCGAAGGGATATGGGGATTGCCTGTTGTTTGATAATCTGTCGTTTTCGTTACCCAAAGGCGGTATTGTTGGTGTTATTGGGCCGAATGGAGCTGGAAAGTCCACCCTGTTTAAAATAATTGCCGGGTTGGTCAAGCCGGATGCGGGTACTCTCATTTTGGGTGAAACGGTTAGGTTGGGTTACGTGGATCAGAATCGCGAGATCGATGGCAATCTGAACGTCTGGGAATGTATTTCGGATGGAAAAGAAACCGTATCATTAGGAAAGATGGAAGTGAATTCGCGTGGCTATGTGTCACGGTTTAATTTTTCCGGGTCTGATCAACAAAAAATGGTGAAGGATTTATCCGGTGGAGAGCGCAACCGGGTTCATTTAGCCAGGACACTGAAAGAGGGTGCGAATCTGTTGTTGCTGGATGAGCCGACGAACGATTTGGATGTGAATACCCTACGGGCTTTGGAGGAGGGATTGAACCATTTCGGAGGGTGTGCGGTGATTAGTAGTCATGATCGATGGTTTCTGGATCGTGTTGCCACCCATATCCTAGCCTTTGAAGGAAACAGCCAAGTGAGTTGGTATGAAGGCAATTACAGTGAATATGAGGCCAATCGCAAAAAACGATTGGGGAAGGTCGCAGAACGACCCCACCAAATCAGATACAGAAAACTGACTAAATCCTGAGGGGATGACTATGTCGAGGAATCCCATCCATATGCCTTCTCCCTCAGACAAAAATTCTGCAAATTCAGGTTTACCCGAAAAGCGTAGTTCCGTCATGATTGCCAGGGTGATAGGGATTCTGTGTGTTGCGGTCGGATTTATGCTGGGTATTCATGGGTTGGAACATCCAGGCTCTTTTCTGCTCCCGACCGCCTTAGGGATAATCGCGACGGGCTTAGCTGCCCAAGTGTTCGCACTCGTGAGGGCTTGTTTTTTGGGTGGACAAGGCAAGGGGTGATGACTAGATTCTCCGGTGGCGCGACCCCTCGTCTTATTTTTGTGAACAGAGCCATTTTATATGTGGTTCTCATGCTTTGTCTCGCACAGGTGGCCTGCGCTCCATGGCGGGATAAGTATTTCGACAATGGCATGGGTGTATTAACGCAGTCTGATGTCAGGGAGAAACTGGGAAAGCCTCATATGGTCAACGATCCTTTCCTTTCCGATCTGACCACCTGGACCTATAGGTTTGCTCTGTCAGAAAGTGAGTTGGATCCGTCTGGAATGAAAACCCTCGGGAAGCAGGCAGGAGGTCTGATGGGTGGGGCTAATGGTGGGTCACGCGAAAAAGTGTTTTGTTATATGTATACCTTGACTTTTGATAAAGACGGGATCTTGCGACATTGGGAGCGGGAGATTTGCCAGATTCCAAAACCACCCGATCCGTTTCAAACGGGCCTTTCCGGCTAGGTTGGCCCTGTTTAAATAAGTGACCAAGAGACCCTCAATCTGGTTCTGTGAATTTGTACCCCAGGGATAGTGGGATTAATCGTATGAGCGTGCATAAAAGTGGAGCCTTTCTTCAGCAATGCTTTTCGGTACATCCACTGTGCCTGAGTGTCAAACTCGTCTCCCCCCCGCAAATTGTGGGTGTCGTTTGTACGAATTGTCAGATGCGTCATCGTTTAACTCTACAGCAGGTGGCTGTGTCACCAGAAAAGACCACCGGAATAGAGAGCCATGAGCTGTTACTTCTTCAAGGATGCGTTCAGGATCATTCGGAAGAGGTCCGGGTCAGCATGGTCAATATTGAGCAATGTGCTGTAGGATTAAGATGTGGGTGCTGTCGTCGTTCCTATTCGTTGGATGTGGCCCTATTTGAGACTCAGCAGTCCTGACCGAACACCTCACTTAATTTGTTCTCTTCCCATTTCAACTCTAATCTCTTGTGAAAGAGCCGACAGCTGTTTCTCTATCGGGAGGGGCCAGGAGAGGGGTGGGAAAGCCCAATACTGATAGGAAAATTCAACATGTCTCTCGGTGGAGTTTTTCTCGCAGACAATTCTGATTACACCTGTCCTCCTGCTTTTGTATAATCCTAGGACGCTTGGCATTCTGAATCGTAACTCTTCCCCTCGGGTATGGTTTAGGGGTAATGAGGCGTGGGAAGTACTCGGGCTGTTTCAGCAGATGAATTCGCGCAGAAGAGGGGTAGAGGAAATTCCGATGGACCCACAGGCAGCGCCACGCATGTGTGACGCTGCCTGTATATTAATTCTGAAGCTTTAGCGGTTGGGTTGCGGGGTGAACCGCAGGTAGGGTTTCACCGCACGATGTCCTTTTGGGAAGAGTGCAGGGATTTCCGCGTCAGTCACGGCCGGTGTGATGATACAATCCTCGCCATCTTTCCAATTTGCGGGCGTGGCGACTTTATGTTTGGCCGTTAATTGAAGGGAGTCAATCACACGAAGGATTTCGTTGAAATTCCTTCCTGTTGAAGCGGGATAGGTCAGGGTTAATTTGACTTTTTTATCCGGTCCGATCACGAATACTGAGCGAACGGTCATGTTGTCGAGAGCATTGGGGTGAATCATGTCATAGAGGTTCGCGACTTTTCGTTCGGGGTCGGCAATGATGGGATAATTCACCGTACAGTGCTGTGTCTCATTGATATCCTTGACCCAACCTGTATGGGAATCGAGCGGATCCACGCTAATCGCTAACACTTTCACGTTTCGTTTTTTAAATTCCTCCGTCATGTTCGCCATGGTTCCCAATTCCGTGGTGCACACGGGGGTGAAATCCTTGGGGTGTGAAAAGAGAATCCCCCATCCATCCCCAAGCCATTCATGGAAATTTATGGTGCCTTGCGTGGTTTCCGCTGTGAAATTTGGTGCTTCATCTCCAAGACGTATTGCCATGTGACTGCTCTCCCGTTATAAAAAAGTGAATAATGCATCTCTCCGGTAGAAAACACCTGAGAGAAAACTTGTTAGCTCCTGGTGGGAATCATCTCAAACATTCAAAGGTACAAATAGTGTAAGGCAGTTTCTGTTATATGGTCAACTTGGGTGAAGACAGGCTATCGTAAACCGTTGGTATTCAGACGGGGCCATTTTCCCTTCACACTTTAATTTTATTAGTAAGGAGGAGATTAGAGCGTATGGCTGAGTCCTCACTGCGAGTTGCGATCATTATAGGAAGTAAGTCAGATTGGGATATCATGCGATTAGCCAGTGATACTCTCACCAAACTTCAAATTATCCACGAGAGTCGTGTTCTCTCTGCCCACAGGGCCCCGGATGCACTCAAAGATTATATTGGCCAAGTGGAAGGTCGAGGTGGACAGGTCTTTATCGCCGGAGCTGGCGGAGCTGCACATTTACCCGGAGTGATTGCGGCGAAGACCCAATTGCCGGTATTGGGGGTTCCCATGCAATCAAAGGCCTTACAAGGGCTTGATTCTCTTTTATCGATTGTCCAAATGCCAAAAGGTATTCCTGTGGGAACTCTGGCGATCGGAAGCGCGGGCGCGGTGAATGCGGCATTGTTGGCTGCCGCGATTTTAGCGTTGTCCGATGCCTCGCTCTCCAAACGTTTACAAGCCTATCGGGAGGATCAAACACGTGCGGTATTGGCAGAACACTTATGAGTAGCGATGGTGAAACTCGGGGACGGTTAGCGAAGCCAGGGATATGGCAGACACTATGATTGATGAGGCAAATTTAGAGAAATTTACCGAATCGGAATTTCTGAACATTTCGCCTGGCTTGCCAGTGAAAAATTGACGGGGAAACTCTCCCTAAGAATTAAAGTGAGGGGGTTTTGTAACCTGAATTGGTTGTGAAGAATCGATACGGAAAGGAATCCTGTCCGGCAAGGGACAGTCGGGTTAATCTTCTGTCGTTTTTCTGGTCGTGGCGTCTTGTTCAGTCCCGGCGTCGTCGATCCATTTAAATCTGGGGACCAGCTTTCCCCCAATTCCCACCTTCTCCCTAAACATCTTTGCTGGTCTAACCCAAAGTCCACATTCCCCATAGAGTGCGCGATAGACCACGAAGTCCTCTTCTGTTTCGGAATGCTTGGCGACGCCAATGACCAGGTACTCTTTCCCTTTATAGTGACGGTATCTACCTGGTTGAATCATTGGAAGGCTTCCCTCCTGAGGTGGCGGTGGTGTGTTCATCGAATGTATGGGGGTTGGTCGATTCGAGTTGTGACCTTTTCGGCTATCGGGACCCTTTCAGGAGGGCTGTTTCCTGTTGGTCAGGGCTGTGGGTGGCGTTGACGATAGACATAGAGCGCGATGCTGCCTGCGACGGTAGCATTTAATGGAATGGCTGGATGGATTTGGGGAATACGCAGGCGTTCCGCAAATTGAAAAGGTGGAACACCCACGCCTTCCTCTCCAATAAGGAGCCGAACATGTTGGGGCCATTTCACCGCAGACAAATCGGTTCCCTGTAAATCTAAGGCCGTAATCCATCGTAAGGTTTCTGCCGTATCCAGGTCGGTGACGGAGTCTGCCCATTGTAAAGACTGCACAAAGACCGCTCCGCTACTTGCACGAATGACCTTCGGGTGGAAGGGGTGAACGGCTTCCTGGAGCAGCACAACGGTTTGCACGTCAAACGCCCGACAACACCGAATTAAGGCCCCCAGGTTTCCAGGGTCTCCAATTGGGCATAGGACTTCCAATCCATTGGGGGCCCGGCTCAAATCTGTATGTGAAATTTCGGGGACACTGCAGACCAAAAGTGGTTCTCTCGTTCCAAACACGTCCAACTCCTGAAACAGCGAATGAGAGAGTTCATAGTGGACGGCCTGAGGGGAGAGGACATCGCTGGAATTCCACGATGGGGGAAGTAATATTTCGTGGGTGGTTACTCCAGGTTGCGTCACGATTTCCCTTCGGAGTTTATTCCCAGACACTAAGCAGAGGCGATGACGTTTAATCCCGTGAGAGTCAAGTAACGACACCCATCGCTTGAAATGGGAATTTTGTCGGCTGGAGATCAAGTGTCGTTGATTCACGAAATTCTAAAAAAATATGGGAGTGAATGTATGGACGGAGAGTCAGGAAAGCCTTTAAAAATTTCATGTGTGGCTAATGTGGGAGAGCATAACAAAAAGTGGCTCAAGAGACCTAGAGGAAATACCGATAACTGAATCAAACAGTTACCCCGCTCTCCCCATGCATTCGCTGGATTGTTAACCGAAACCATACTTAGGCAGAAGTGATTTGAATAGGAGGAAGACATGTTAGGATCTTGGTCCATTGGCAAAAAAGACCACTCGAATGGTAATGAAACCCAAAAAGATCCGGACGCATATGGGTCGGGTGCTCCAGAGGTCACAGGGGAATCCGACAAGGCCTTAGAATCCTTAGCCAGAGTTTTGCGATCTCTTGGCCGTCACGCCTTTGAACTAGACCAATTGTCGGAAAAGGAAATTGAAAGAGAGTTTGAGCGGTGGGCGAGACATGTGCTGGTGGGCGCTCAGATTGATCCGGACGATACGGAAAAGCCCGAGGCGAATTATCGTCGTGATTGGGGCGCACTCACCCAATTTGTCAATGGACATCGCCAACAGGAAAAATCCTATGTGACACGCAATCTTCAAGATATGCGAAATGTTCTTTGCGAATTTACCAATATCATGGGCCGTGCGTTTGTGGAGGATCAGGAAACTGATCAACAGGTGACGAACCATCTGATTCAATTGCGGGCGGCACCCGAAGGCGGTTCTTTCGAGGAGGTGAAGCAGGCTTTGTTGGCTGTGGTCGAAGGGATCAGTGTTTTGGTGGATGAACGAAAAGAACGGCAACATCAACGCCTGAAAAATCTTGGAGAAAAATTACGTGTCGTTGAGGAGGAACTGGGAGGCGCAAGAAAGCAAATGACGCTGGATACTCTAACCCAGCTGTATAACCGTGGCGCCTTAGATCTTCAATTAGAACGAACGGCCAGCGTGAGTTTTTTCTCCGGGACGGCCGCCTGTATTTTGATGATTGATGTCGATCATTTTAAGCATGTGAACGATACCTATGGTCATCCTGCTGGCGATGTGGTCTTACAGCAGCTGGCGAAACGTCTGGTGTCGACTTTTCCCAGAAAGACTGATTTTATTGCCAGATATG
>DOFS01000020.1:0-2468 GCA_003523945.1 Nitrospiraceae bacterium
GCAGTTAATCGCCACTCGTAATCGACTGATTCATGGTTACCTAGGCGTTGATAATGACACTGTCTGGAGTATCATAAGAGACGACATCCCTGTTCTGCTCCCACAGCTCCAGAAACTCAAAGCCCAAGTTTGATGAGAAAAAAATGATCAGTGTCAATGTTGGGGAATCAGACAGATTGGTCTCACTCTTGCGAGATGCGGAGCTTGGTCTGGAGGCTTTTGTCCGGAGCCAGACCCTGGAGGCTTCAGCTGGTTACCGTTTGGCTTTTCGCGAGTTAGGGCTACCCATCGGTCTTCATGCCCTTGTGAAGATTCAGAGAACTATCGAACAGCATCCGGAGAATTTTTCCGACCGGCACGAGTTCCATGTCAGGCTGTCAGGCCTCGCACGATATCTTCCCTTGATCGAATCCATCGAGAACTTCTGGCTTAAACCTAGCAATCAACAGAGTCACACCTGGACCGGGCATCGTGATATTAATAGCGTGATGCTGGCGACCAGCCTGGCGCCGGATGGGTATTTGGTACTTCAATAATGATTGCTTTACCCGACATTGCCTGGCGAATTCCTCGTCAGCTGGCCACAGGGTCGATCCCTCTAAATGTAGACTAGCATGGCAAATTACTTTTATGTGATCACCAAATTCGTTTCTGAGCACTCTTTCTGCCAACGAGTTTGAGATGTGACGCAGGAATGTAGCAAAGCGACTACCCTCTTTCCTCAGACTGGAGATAGGTTCAATCATTTCCGAAAAACTCTACTGGAAATTAAATCCAATATGTCGATCGCTGTTCACTCAAGGCAAGGGATCTCCCAGTAAGATGCCATTGTTCTCATCGACCCAACCCAACGTGCATTCAGTTCCGTGATCACTTGAAATTAGAAACTGAGCCATCAGCCTGAAAAATGAGCGCGGCAAAGGGGGGACAGCTTCTGGCTTGTGAAACGCACCCATCCAGACGCCAAGCCGATCGGTTGCTTGAAGGCTTTTGGCGAGCACAACGGCACTGAGTTGCGTATTCGCTGGTAGTCCCCCTGGTTTCATTCTGTTGTTGAAGATTCCGTTCGCGGCGGTGCCTGGTCCCGTGGCCCGTTGTCCAGAGACGCGTGAAAAATGTACGAGCCAATCGCCATACAAAACCATGTTCATAGTATCGGGGTCCGGGGTCCAAAAACCTAATCCCTCTCCAACGAAGACGACAAGAGGCCGCTGGTAGGTCTTAACTTTTTGTCGAAGGCGTCCTTTGATTGCCTTTTTAAGTTGGTCTGAGTCTAGAGAGAACATCCCAACCGACTTTACTCTGGCGCCAGTTGTCTTAGGACGAATAAGCACCTCGATTTTCGCCTCGGCCACTTCGTACTCTTGAGCCTCTTCGTATAACTCTTCATTTCGTATGGTGTCGAGTCCTCGCAGCCACTCGAGAATAGGAGCGAATTTCGGATTGGTAGTCTTGCTAAACCAAAATTCTGAAATAGTGAGATCAAATGGTAAGTCTTCCGCGTTAATATTGGTTACCAGAGTATGAAGATGGGCGCTAGCCGCATCGTCGTGATGTGGATCTGAAATTGCCACGACATCTCCGATCAAATTGTGCTCGGGCCAGTAAAAGTCGGGAGTTTTCCCATTCACGTCCACGTTATAGAGAACTTTGTGTCCAGTTTCGCGAAGGTATCGGAAAATCACCAACTCCCAAAAGGCGCCAATGAAGTTCCTCGAATCTCGAAAGTCCCTCAGTCGTTCGAAGAGATCCTGATTGCCTTCAGGAAGCAGATCGTTAAACCAAATATTGAGAATGTCTAAGATACGTGGATTACGGATTTTGAGGTTAATGAGCGGGTGCCGCTCTTGGGGTTGAGGAAGCGGAAGTAATGCGAGAAACGATTCGTCGTAAAGCATGGACGGTTCACTGCAAGGAATTTAGTCAATCTATTTCTTCTGGGAGGTTATTGGGGGATCTTAAGGTTGTGGGGCAAAGAGCGGTGAATAAATCGGTATTGGCAATCTTACGTTGTTAGCACCCAAAAGGTTTGTATGCCACCTGCTCCCGGTGGCAGGCGTTAACCAGGGCGTTTAGTTTGGTCCCCTCTTCCCTGGAGCAACCCTTGGACACTGATGTCCTCATCTAAATCGGGCCAGTGAAGCCCCGTTCCACCACCACTCATCTCACATACTGCTCGTTGTTCAGGAGTGGCGTGAAGAAGGCGGGGGAAATAGGCCAAGGGAACAGCCAATTGTCGTCCATCAGCCAACTTCACCCATAGATTATCGTTATCACACCACACTGCTACCGCTTTAGATTCAGTGGCTAAAGAACTCATGCCATTTCTCCTTGATAATGTCTTGCTGTGCCACCACCATCACTTCAATTTCTTTGAGTTCACGTGCATTCATGGCGTATGATTCAGCTAAATACACCTCTGGTTCAACCCAGAACTTGGCGACCGCTTCCCCTTTACGAATATGCAC
>DOFS01000020.1:2631-4760 GCA_003523945.1 Nitrospiraceae bacterium
CTTTGTGCTGAAAAATTGTAGGCACAGCACCATAATAACATCATAGATTCGTGAATCTAAAACTATTTTCGTAATACATCTCCCCTCTCGGCCCTGGCGCAAACTGCTCACACCGCGCCGAGGGCTTTGGCAGCTTTTTTCACATCCTTTTGGTTGACCCACAAAATGGCCCCGCAGCGTCCCGCGCCACCTGTCACGGCCGCGGCCGCCCGTATGTTGATTTTCGCTTCCGCGAGTTTCGCAGCATAGGGAACGAATGCGCCCATTTGATCCTTATCATCGATGACAAAACAGTCTTTGGGACCTTTGATATTCCATTTGGCTTTTTTGGCGGCGGCCGTAAATTTGACAGGGTCGACGGGCACGCAGTCGACTTGGGCTTTCCCGCTTTTTTTCGGAAAAGCCAGAAAGGCTAACAGGTTGACCTGGGCCTGTTGTAGGTGCTCCAGAAGCTTAATGCCTTGTCCCGATTTATGGGGAACCATCATTTTGTAATACTTGGCAAGGCGGACGGAATTGGGCATGGGAACCTCCTCATGAGCGGGAATGTTTGTGAATCGTTACCGTGGTTGCTAGTGGTCTCCTGGAATATTTCGACCGGGATGGCTAAAGAAGGATTATAAACAAGTTATGGCTCTGACTTTACAGCAATATTTTGGTTATCGGAAATGTATCTTGAGATCTTCGAGTTGAGACGCGTTGGTCGGTGAATGAGTCCCTTCTTTTTCCCGAACTCGCGTATCGCCGTGCTTTTCTGTATTGCCGGGTTTCGGCCCGGCAGCCGAGCCCCTTTTGTTTCGGCAAAGGGAGCCAAAACCCTTGACGCCCCGTCCGGCCCAATCAAATGAGATGGACGCAAGCCACAGGCGGGCGGGCCAACTCGCGGCGCTCAAACAAGGCTCGCCGGGTCATGAGCGCGTCCATCCAGAGGGCCGGGCGGCAGGCGTCGGACATTGGGAGAGGAACATTTCAGGTATCCTGCTGAAAGAGTCTGGAACCACACATTCTGTATAATCCCTAAAGAATGTGCTGGAGTCAGTTTGTATCACGTTTTCTGAATTTTGCAAACTGTAAAGGGGCTGGGCTTGTTGGGGAAAAGAATGGGAGTGCACAGCGGTCAAGTAACCAAATGCCCTTCCTTTACAATTTTGTGACACTTCAATTTGCCTCTCTATAGGATGCCTTTTCAAGACTTCCCTTCCTAAGGAGACAAATCTTGTGAGGTGGAAAGTGCTGTATTGGATCCTTGGGCTTATTGTTCTCCTGCCATTCTTGAATTTTCTGCTGGGCGTGCATCCGCCGAGATTTCAAACGGATGACGACCCCAAGCGCTACGGGTTGGACTACGAGTCGGTTTCATTCTCCACCTCTGATGGGTTAACCCTGGGAGGGTGGTTTATTCCCGCAGCCTCTGCAGCACGGGAATCATCGCGCCAAGGAGGGATGGCATGGAATACGTGCGGGACTGTCCTGGTAGGCCATGGCTATCCTTTTGATAAAGCCAATATCCTTCGGCATGCGCTCTTCCTGCATCCCCGCTTTAATCTTCTTCTTTTTGACTTCCGGTATTTCGGTGAGAGTGATGGTGCCTATACCACGGCCGGTCTATTAGAAACCCGTGATGTCCAGGCCGCCGTTGAGTATGTCAAAAGTCGGAGCGATGTGAATCCTGAACAAATCGGGGCGCTGGGATTTTCCATGAGCGCGTCAGCCTTTATTTTGGGAAACCATCCGGACATACAAGCCATTGTGGCCGATAGTCCCTATGCCACCCTGGAAGGACTCATTGCCCGACAATTTTTCTTCTTTCCGGGCTTCACGAAATGGCCGCTTGTCGCAATGACAAATTTCTATGCCCGGCTCTTTCTGGGGGTACGAGTCAATGATGCGGCCCCGGCCGAAGTCGTGCGGGATCTCAGCACCCCTTTGCTGATCATCCATGGGGATGCCGATTCGCAGATCCCTCTTGAGCATTCGCAGACCATTTACGCCAACGCCGATCCCGAAACGACAACGCTCTGGATTGTCCGGGGGGCTGACCATGGCTTTGCCCATGGGCTTGAGGGCCCTCGATATGAGGTGCGGGTGAGAGAGTTTTTTGAGCAGCATTTGTGCCCCGCTGCACATAC
>DOFS01000194.1 GCA_003523945.1 Nitrospiraceae bacterium
AAGGGATAGCACATCCGGATAATCCCAATCCGAAAACCAATAGAATTGGCCACCCTAAGCTGACCATGAAGATCTTGATCATTGTTATTTCCTACTTGAAACCCGTTGCGTTTTTTTGACAGTCTAGGAGATTCTTTCAGCGGTCGAAATGGATAACTTTGAAAATATGGCAAAATAAATATCCAATCGAATCTTCGATTGAATCAGGTAGATCATCCTTCACAGTTTTTGGCCCATTCCAAGATACAGGTAGTGAATCAAATCCGGAAAATGGTCCAGATTGGGAAGGCTAATTGATTTGGAAGGAAGGGATCACCTCATCGGGCATGCCTCTGGAGGCCTTGCCCGATGAGTAGTCAACTAAGGCTATCGCCCGGCGCCCACAGGTTGTTTTTTGGCTCCTGCACCCATTTTGCGGCATTCTTCCGCGCAACGGCGACAGGCTTCCGCACAGCGTCGGCAATGCTCGTTGTCATGTTTCTCGCACTCCTTGGCACAGGCGTCACAAATTATGGCGCAAATGTCGCAGAGTTCCGTACTGAATTGAGAATCTCGACTCATAAATGCCGTACAGGACCAACAGAGATCTGCGCAGTCAATGCATAGCCTGGCACAGTCAGGCATCTCACCCAAGCATTGATTTCCACATGATTCGCATTCCTGAGCACAACGCACACAGGCTTCCACACAAGATTGGTGTTGATGTGCCATGAATCACTCCTCCTTTCCTGAGGCTGCCGGTCACGTCCTCATTGAAAAAAATAGAATAATACGGATTCCTATCCCCACGATAACTGGGTGACTTCCCGAAGAAAACTATCGATAACCCTAGTTTGGGATTATAGTGCGATTAGGAAGAGAATTATTATAGAAGTGCGTGATCATTAACCCATAACACTGAATCTCGAATACCCAATTAGCTTTTGCTCTTCCAACCTCGGTGTGTAGGCAATGCTGGAGGATGGCTCCACAACGGGATAGCCTCTTCGAAGGCAGGAATTATGGAGTTTTCCTCTCTTCGGCATGAAGTGTCGCTAAGCCATCTAACTCTTCCGCGGCTCTGGTGTATTTCTCCACCAAATTCCGACAATGCATGACAAGACTGGACTGTTGGCCTTGCTTAGGCGTGTATTTTTCGTAGTAATCCCCCATTTGACGCATCTCCTCTGCCCGCATGCGAAGGTCACGGGCTTCCTCCTGATACCAGGCAGTTAACCCCGCATGATCGTTTCGTTGCACCAGCTCTCTGGGAGGTAGGGAAGCACACCCCACTGTCAGAACAATCAATGCGGCTCCTACCAACTGTTGCAATTTTGATGTATGGAGCATACTGACCTCCTGTGGTTAAGAGAATATAAAGCTTCCACAAAATTTTTCCGCACACGAAGAATAGGTCATAAATTTTTTGCAGGCTTCTTTTTTAATTGAAACACACGGGTCGTTCCGCTCACGAAGGTTTCGATCATGTCGTTAATGCACAGGGCTATTGGGGCCGAACCTCGATCCCGCCCACGCACGGTGAGGGAGTCGTGCGTCAGTTGTAAATCGAGTGTTTGTCCCCGATAGCGAATCCGCGTATCCAAGCGTTCGATTTCTTGAGGCAATTCGGGATTAAGCCGCAGGACATCGCTTTTAATCTCAATGCCCGTTGAGACGCGCTGTACGAGATCGACCGTGCCCGCCATGGCGCCAAGGTGAATGCCTTCAGCCGTGGTGCCCTGTTGAATATCGTTCACATCGCTCTGCAGCGCCTCGGCAAAGAGGTTCATGGCGCGCGGCCGGTCGGAGCGGGCGAGCACCCAGGCACACACCACACGGCAGAGCGTGGAGCCGTGAGACAAGCGGCCGGCGTAATAGGCGACGTTGCGGGGAATCGTTTGATATTCGAACGGATAATCCAGCCGGGCGAACAGTTCGCCCAGTTCCTCGGCGGAAAACAGGTAAAACAACATGAGCACGTCGGCTTGTTTGGCAAGCTTGTAATGATTGGGGCTGTCATGCTCCGCCTCGAGAATGAGGTCGAGCCGCTGAATGTTCTCGTACCGCGCTTGATAGTCCTCCCAATCGAATTCGCGCAAGGTTTCATACCCTTCGAACTGACTGATGATTCCGTCATCATGAAACGGCAGATACATCCTACGGCTGATGTCCTCCCAACGGGTGAGTTCTTCCTTCGACAACCCCAGTTGTGTCGTGAGTTCGGCACGGCGCATGTCCGAAAGGAGGGCGAGCACTTCCAGTGCCCGACACAGCACCCACACCGCCATCAAGTTGGTATAGGCGTTATTGTTGAGGCCGGGCGTTGCGGAATTCGGATAGCTGTCATGGAACTCGTCCGGACCCATGACGCCGTGGATTTCATAGCGCCCGCGGGCGTCATTCAAGGTCGCGATGCTTGACCAGAATCGGGCAATGTCGAGGATCATTTCGGCCCCGTAGGATTGCAGAAATTCGAGGTCGTTGGTGACCTGAAAGTATTGCCAGACGTTGTACGCAATGGCACTGCCCACGTGGCGCTGCAAGTACGTATTGTCCCGCATCCATCGATGAGAACGAGCATTCAGGTTAAAGGTCTGCGTTTCTTCTCGGCCGTTACTGCCGCTTTGCCAAGGAAACATGGCGCCCTTGTAGCCGGCGTGTTGGGCGGCTGCACGAGCCTCACCCAGGCGTCGATACCGATACATCAACAGCGAGCGGGTGATTTCCGGCATGCGATAGTTAAAGAAGGGGAAGATAAACAATTCATCCCAGAAAATATGGCCTTGGTAGGCCTCCCCGGTCCAGCCACGCGGGGGTACGCCGATATCGAGTCCGATGGAATTGGGTGAAACCGTCTGCAGCAGATGAAACATGTTCAATCGAAGCAGCATGGGGACATTCAATGTAAACCCGGAGGCGGCAGGCTGGAGATGCACATCGAAATGGCGCCACAAGTGCTTCCAGGCCAGGATATGATCAGCCATGACCATGTCGAAAGATTTCGCCCGTGCTATGGCCTTTCGCGCCTCAAGCCCACACTCAGAAATAGCGTAATCCCGGGAAGTATAGAGAGCGACCAGCTTCTCCACCACAAACGGCTTTCCTTTGTGAAGTTCCATCTCCAGCTCTTGTCCAATATATCCCGGTTCTTGAATCATTCGACGTTCCACCTCAAGATGTTGTCCGTCGAGGAATGCTTGTGTACGCGCCGCTTGTGCGACATGGAGATGTGACTGGCAGGTGCGCACGAGCAGATAGACGATGTCTTTCCCCACGATCTCCTCTGCTAGCGGTTCCAGGTGTGTGTTGTTGAATTTTCGATACAACTTTGCACCGGCATTGACCACACGCCCGTCAATCGCCGAACGAACCGTGACGTGTCCGGACCAATTCTCGGGTGTCAGTTCCACACTCAACGCTCCCAGGTGCATGTCGCGCATCGAGATGAGGCGTCGCTCCTGCAAACGACTACGCCGCCCGAGCTCGTCCTCGAAGCGTATCGTCCGCAGGAGCATGCCGTGCCGGAGATCAAGTTCCTGGCGGTAGGCCAGAATCCGCACCGCCTTCAAATCGAACCACGGTTGATCGGCGAGACGGAATTCCAGCACCAACCAGTTCGGAAAGTTGACGAGATCCTCATTTTCGACTATCAAACCCGCAATGGTGGTGCGCAGGCGATTGTAGCCGCCGCCAAGGTAGGTTCCCGGATAGTGCACGCCATCCGCCACGGCCCATGGTGCGGCCCCCCGTGAAGCGAAATACCCATTCCCCAGTGCACATAAGGCTTCGCGGGTTCCCTCTTCAGACGGATGAAATCCTTCGAATACGAGAGACCAGGCAGAAGGGGGCTCGACCGATACGTGAACTTGCGCCAGATTGGTGACCACGACATCGGCACCGGCCTCGTGAAGTGCCTGCGGATGCCCGCTTCGATCGACGCCGATGACGCAGCTGAATTTTCCCGCGCGGCCCGCCTCGACTCCGGCGATTGCATCTTCCACCACAACCGATCGGGAAGGCTCCACGCCGAGACGCCGGGCTCCCTCTAGAAAAGCATCCGGTGCCGGTTTCCCTTTTAGTTGGAGATGGGTGAGGTCTCTGCCGTCAACCCGCGTGTCGAAGAGTTGGGCGATGCCGGCAGCTTCAAGGACGGCTGCGCAGTTGTTGCTGGAGGATACGACGGCGGTCTTAATTCCTTGGGCCCGAAGCGTCCGCACCAATGTGATGGCCGCTTCATACGACTCGATGCCGTGCTGCTGTAGATGTTCCAGAAAATATTGGTCTTTGCGATTGCCAAGCGCGCTGATGGTGTGGGCTTCGGGGTCATCTTCGGGCGTGCCATGAGGAAGCGTCATCCCGCGCGACGCAAGGAAGGCCGTCACCCCGTCATAGCGCGGCTTGCCGTCGACATAGCGTCGGTAGTCAACATTAATGTCAAAGGGAACGAATGGTTCGCCCGTCTCTGTCGCCCGTTGCTCGAGAAACCCGTCGAACAGCCTTTTCCAGGCCTGGGCATGGACGCTGGCGGTTTTCGTCAGGACTCCGTCGAGGTCGAACAGAACCGCGTCGTAGTCCCGTGGGGAGAGAGTAATGATGGAGCATAGACAAGTCATGACCCAGTCAGTCCTTGTGCAGGTGAGTGTGGCGGCACATCCCACGCAAAGGACAATGCCTATGGTTAAGGCTCAGAACCCAGATGACCAGCATCAATTCCTCGCGAATGTTTATGTCCTGATCCTCAGCAATCGGGCGTTGATGGCTACAATCACCGTGCTCGCCGACATCAGCACCGCGCCCATCGCAGGGGTGAGCAGCACGCCCCATGCATACAGCGCGCCGGCGGCCAGCGGAATGGCGAAGGTGTTATACCCCGTGGCCCAAAGCAGGTTCTGAATCATCTTTCGATATGTGGCGCGGGAAAGCGTGAGAATGGCCACGACATCCAATGGATTGCTTCGCACCAGGATCACGTCGGCGGTTTCGACCGCCACATCCGAGCCTGCGCCAATGGCGATGCCCAAATCAGCCTGCGCCAACGCCGGGGCATCGTTCACGCCATCGCCGGTCATGGCCACCAACACCCCCCGGGATTGGACTTCTTTCACTTTGGCGGCTTTGTCCTGGGGGAGAACTTCAGCGAAGTACTCATCCAGTCCGACCTGGTCCGAGACCCATTTGGCTACCGCGGTGTTGTCGCCGGTGAGCATCATGCAACGAATATTCAGTGCCTTGAGCTCAGCGAGAGCCTGCTTCGCCTCCGGCCGGACGATATCGGCCAGGGCAATCGCGCCTTTCAATGCTCCGTCAACCAGGACAAACACCACCGTCTTGCCTTGTATCTGCAATTGCTCCACGCGTGTGTCGGTCATCGCAATGTTCTGTTCGCGCAGGAAGCCCGGGCTCACCACTTTGATGTCTTTGCCCTCGACCCGGCCTTCAGCGCCCTTGCCCGGAATGCCTTTGAAGCTTTCCACGGGCGACTTGTGTTCGGAAGAAGCGGCAATAGCCTTGGCAATGGGATGCTCGGAATTGGCATCCACCGAGGCCGCATACCTGCGTAGTGTTTCTTCGTCGATGTCCTGCGCAAGCAGGAGGGTGTCGGTCACGCCAAAACGTCCTTCAGTGAGCGTGCCGGTCTTGTCGAAAATGATGGCCTGCAATTTCCGAGCACCTTCGAACGCCGTGCGATTGCGAATCATCAGCCCATTGCTCGCGGCGAGGGCCGTCGAGACGGCTACCACCAGCGGTACGGCAAGACCCAGGGCATGCGGACAGGCGATGACCATGACGGTCACGGCGCGTTCGATCGCAAAGGCAAAATCCCGGTTCATGACGATCAACCAAATGACTAAAGTCAGCACGCCTCCACCCAGGGCAATGATGGTCAGCCACAGCGCGGCGGTGTTGGCGAGATCCTGGGTCTTCGATTTGCTTTCCTGAGCCTGTTTAACCAGGTCGATGACCTGCGAGAGGAACGAATCGTTGCCGGTGCCTTTGACTTCGATGGTCAGCGAACCCTCGCCGTTGATGGCGCCGCCGATGACCTTGCCGCCCGTTTTTTTCGTGACCGGGGTTGATTCCCCGGTGAGCATGGCTTCATTGACCGAGCTTTCTCCTTCCACGATGACCCCGTCGGCGGGGATCTTTTCGCCCGGTTTGATCAGGACTTTGTCATTCACCGCCAGTTCGCTCAGCGGCACGTCCTGCATGCTACCGTCGGACATGAGTTTGTGGGCGTCGGATGGCATGAGTTTCGCCAACTCCTCCAGAGCCTTTGAAGCGCCCATCACGGATTTCATTTCAATCCAATGCCCGAGCAACATGATGTCCACGAGGGTAGCCAGCTCCCAAAAGAACATCTTGCCGGTCAGACCAAACACCACGGCGCTGCTGTAAAGGTACGCGGTGGCGATCGCGATCGCGATGAGTGTCATCATTCCCGGCGTGCGGGACGTCAACTCATCGACCAACCCTTTGAGGAATGGCCAGCCGCCATACCAAAAGACGGCGGAAGAAAAACCGAAAAGGATATAAACGTCGCCGGAAAAACTGATCGCCTCCCTCAGACCCACCAATTTTTGAAGCATTGGGGAGAGGACGAGGATCGGCAGGGTCAAGACCAGTGAGATCCAGAACCGTTTGCGGAAATCCGCCGCCATGTGCGCGTGATGATCAGTGTGGTCAGAACCCGTGTGCGACATTTGAGCGGCGGGTTTGTCTTTATTCATTTTGGTGTTCCTTGTTTATGACTCCAAGACGCATGGGGTTTCCGTTGGTCAGTTGCCGATATCCAGAATCATGCAGGTGATTGCGGTCGTTCCGTCAATCAGATCATTGCTGCCGCAGGATTCGTGCGTCTTCCAGTGGGATCGCAACCCCGACACGCCGGCTAGCATCAGGCTGATCGTTATCATCCGCGGCAGCACTGCCACCATCCCTCCCATCGAAGTGACTGACACTCCGGTGGCGAATACCAACGTGCTGGCGCCTCCGGCTGCCAAAGCCAGCACACGACGTCGCCCTTGTATACATAGAGGGGAGGTACCGGCCCCGATGATATGTGGAACCAATCATCCTTAGGCATCATGAAAACCGTTGAATTCAATATCATAAGGTTGCCGCCGGTATCCCACGAGTCAGGGTAGTCAGGGTACACCTAGGTTTCCGCGACACGATTTCAAAAATTCAAGAACTTTTCCATTGCCTTTCATGGGCGCCCAACACGGAAAGTCTTTCCTTCATTTCATTGAGACATTGCACTTCACATTCATCGATGGGTTGATCGAAGTCAAAACGGTGTAAGATCTTGATCCTCAATTCCACATCCGGTCTGTTCCCTCTCTCACGGCTGTAACCAATTGCACTTTGGTAAATCGAAATCTTGTAGCGAGAGGAACGTTTTTCTTCAGGAATAATCCATAGAGCGATTCTGTGAAGGTCTAGATAAATCAATTTACATTTGTCACATCCAGGGACAGGATGATCCTCTTTGAGGTGGGTGCCGTAAAGCACTAAATTGAATCCAACCGATAACGGCTTGTCCTCTTTTACCGGAATTTGTTCAGGCAACACTTCCCAACAGACGCGATGATTGTTGACGAGAACCTGTAATTCTTCCAGTATTGCGTTGCCGGTTGAGGTCAATTTGGATCTTGGGCTGGTTTCAGAATTTTTCATGCACCACCTTCCTTCGCTTAGCTCATCCTGCCTCCTAGATCAGCTAGATAGTAATCTACATTAAGAACATTTGGCACCATAACGTAGCCGCTTCTTGTATCCCCTTCGTCATGAATTATCTCAGCTTTCGCAGGGAGGCCAAAGCTAGCTCCTATTTTTTTTGAGGAAGAAACTTGTCTGGTTCTTTATCAAACTTATCCTTACAACCAGCCGAGCAGAAGTAGTAGGATTTTTCTTTGTGGACGCTGCTCCAGGAAGCTGTTTGTTCATCGATTTCCATGGCACAGACAGGATCTTTGGTCATTGGGTCGCCCTCCTTATTTGCTATCATATTTTTATTCTTTTTTGCGACGTAACGGTACGGTATACCTGCAAGTAAACTCTTATGACCCTACTTTCAGCTTTCTTTAGTGCTCCAGCACTTTACCGAATGCAAAAAAGGCCAAGTGAAATGTTCAATGGAGAAATTCCCATTCACCCACTATTGTCTTTCTTCAAGATCCCGGAAGATTTTGAAGGCGGCTCTGGTTCCCAAAGTTGTTGTGCCATGATCGAACGGAGTGCCTCTTCATGTCTCTTGACCAGAGCCTCGAATGATTGGTCAAATCGCAAGCGCCCATTTTGGGAAGAAACGACCACCCCGCCATCAATATGAGCAGGTTCGGGGGACACTTGAATCGTAATTTCTAGGCGCGCACCAAGACTCTGGCACCAGTCGGGAGTGACGAGGTGGGAATCGGCTGGCCGCACACCCAGGACAATTTCTGATTGTTGCAAGGAATCAGCGGCTTCTTCGACCAGGTTTTCTAAAATCCCCAAATAATCTTGCTGATGAGGCACATCCCGAAGGGCCTGGTTCAGCCTATTGAAGCATTGGTGGAGAATCTCCTCCCGTGCCGTATAGAATAAGCGCGCCCCCTCCAAATCCGCAGCAGCCAATTTTCGTCTGGCCTCCCTTCTTCCAATAGTTTCTTCCTGCGCGACCGCATTTTGCACAATTTGCTGGCCCTCGCGCTCCGTTGCCTCTTTCAGAGCCACGGCATCCTTTTCAGCCCGCTCGATGATTTGGGCCGCTTCCCGTTGTGCTTCACCCAGAAGGGCTTCACCCATTTTTGACAAATTTTCCGAACCCGTCATAGTCACGACACCTTGATTCCAAAGATGGCAGCAATGGATGAAAGCCACTCTGATTGTTCTCGTGGCTTCTTCTCGAAATCGGAGATTTCTAGGATCAATGGAAGAGGACGCGTGGCCCGAATGCGATCTATGTCCGTTTGAATAGGCTGAGCGAACATCGAAGCGATCAAAAGCATCCCCACTCCCTCTTTCGAAGAGGACTCTAGCACTTGTTGCAAGGCTTCTTGGGGAGTGTCAGTGGAAACAAATTCCGCGCCACCTGACTCATATCCCAATCGCAGAGCTTCAGGCCCGATGACCACTATTTTCATAGCCGACCCAGGATCATGATGGCGATGATTAATCCATAAATAGCGATGCCTTCAGCCAGTCCGACGAAAATCAGCGTTCTGCCAAGTAATTCCGGCCGTTCCCCTATGGTTCCCATAGCGGCCGCTCCCACCAAGCCAACAGCAATGCCCGCACCGATTGCCCCCAAGCCAACCGATATCGCGGCAGACAGAAAACCCCACCGAACAATTCCCTCAGGTATCGAACTGCCCACTTCGCCGAATGCCAAGTCCGGGGCCAGCCCTAATAGAAGGCCCACTAGCCCTGCTCCAAGAATCACTACGGCATTGAGAATCACCAATCCTACTAACATCCGTTTCAGATTCATCACGCGCCTCCCTCAACTTCGGTTTCGGAATCAGGTTCCCATAGGTCTAAATTTCCGGCCTGTCCCTTGATAAAACTTGCTAAAAAACTCATAGTATTCCAAGCGCAGGATCTGGATGGAGACAATAAAACCCTCAACGACAATCACGGCGACATTCCCCAACGCAACCGTTAACCAGTACCATACAGTCCCACCTGGTACCTGGACCAACATGTTCGCGATGGTAAATATCGCAAGGAAGAGCCCTGCATGAACCAACGCAAAAGCCGCCACCCGGAGGAATGACACCGTATTCCCCAGATATCGGGCAACGGTATCCACGACCTCAATGACCGACTCCGCGAAGTGTGAAAGAATTGGCCTGGGGAAAATTGGACGCTGGCCCTCAAGCCAACGAATAACCGGTACATGAAGCAACATGACAAATATAAGCGCCACAACTATCCCCATGACCCAGGGGCTTATCACCGCACTTGTGTTGGCAATGAGGAGGTAACGAATTGCTAAACCTGCGAAAATCCAGTACAGAAAGGCTGCCGCCAATCCGTTTTTCCCGAATACCGCCTCTACATAGGCGCCATGGCGGACGGCATTGATCATGTTGATCACGAACCCGATACTCAGTAACCCCATCCCGAAGACCAACGCGACTTTCAGAAAATAGGGAATGTTTTCCATGGGATGAAACCATAAATGTGGGATCACCTTGTGTTCGATTCCGAACACATTGCCGTACAAGACCCCGAATATCATGGAGGAAACCCCACATTCCATCAGCAGAATGCCGATATCTTGCCTGCCCGCCATGCGTCGAAAAATTCCGTATCCGACTGCCGCCAGGAGAGCCCCTTGCCCCGCGTCGCCAAACATCATTCCGAACATGACCATGAAAGTCATGGCGAAGATTGGTGTTGGATCGAACTCTGCATAGGCTGGGTCTCCATACGCTCCGACCAACCGCTGAAAGGGTTGGAGCAGCAGAGGATTGCGATGCAAAATCGGCACCGGTTCTCCCACACTGCCTGCACTGGATACCACCTCGACCGGTTCGACCTTGATCCAACACCGGCCCTCGGTTGCGCGTTGAATTTGTTCTCGCAAGCTCTCCAAGTTCGGTACAGGTACCCATCCATGAAATCGCACTGCTGGCCCCGTCGCACATCCGAACTTTTCACTTTCTAATGTAAGAAGGTTCATCCTTACCCGCTGGAGGGAGTCGACCAATCGTCCCGTCCATTGGCGTCGAATGGTGGCATATTCCTCCGCCATGCGTTTGATGTGGTCGTGGAGTTCAGAAATCTCGGCGTTTTCGGATTGATCCAGTTTTGATCTCTCCCCATACCTTTGTGGTTGAAATCCGACACCGAGAAGGGCTCCATCCACGCGGGCTTCATCTCGAGGCAATGCGATCGCGAGAAGGAGCACCTGCTGGCCGAGCGAGGCCAAGCTGTCTGAAATATAGGTTAGGGTCCCTATGGTCTCCCGCAGTTGTGACAGAACATTCTTGGGGACCCACCCAAGTCTGATCAATAATCGTTCCGATCGGGACAGGACATCTATGGAGAGTTCTTTGGTTTTTAACCCCTTTCGGGCTACCTGAGCACGTTCTTTTTCGAGCAACTGATTCTGGATGTGCCCATGCTCATGATCGTATTTTACTAAACGGGTGTTGAGTTCTTCGATTGTTTGCTGGATGGACACAAAATCCTGAGTTGGATCGGAGGCCCCAAAGGTTTCTTGTGATGGCGAGACGCCGAACCGGTTCAGCAAGGTTTCCAGGTCTTGCCCAAGCTTCATATAGACGGACACCAAGTCCGGTTGTTCCAGCGATTGAACCGGCACTTTCAAATTTTCCGATGCAGGCTCTTCAATGGGTTGAAACAGGTGGGAAGCCAGAAGGGCCTGCGTGCAGGGATGGACATCCCTTTTCAGCACAAGGATGGTGATCCGTTGCATTTGGATGACACTCATCAAGAACCTCCTGACCGAACCACCGATCGTTCAGTCATCGTGAAATAACATCGGTCCCAATACTTCAGCGCGCAGCCCAACAGTTCGACCTTGGCAAATGAGGGCAAGGTCGCGAATGGCCCACTCTTTCAGGAGCAAAAATCCCACAACGACGGAGAACCCGAATGGCGGTCCGTGCAGCATCGTGTGCGCCATCTTGCGTATCCGGCTCAGGAGGTGCCGCTCCCACTCTAAAAGTGTCCCACCATTTTGGTAGTACTCCATTTCGGTCATGGTTTGAATCGCAGATCGAAACTCTTCGAAGGTGGCCGCATGTGAAAGTTGGCGTATGTGGTGTGCAGTTCTTTGCGAAGATTTGATCAAAGATAGCCCGGCAGCTGCTTCTGGAGTCAGGCCATATGCCAGCCGATATCGCACCATCCAGAGGAGACTCACAGTAGCCACAAGCTGGTCTATGATACGCTGAACAGGAACAGCCCCTGGTCCCCGAAATCCCTCCGCCGTTTTTTGCAGGGATGTGTACACCGCACGATCGAGCGCGGATTCAACAGCGAACAGGCCTTCTCCCTCTTCCCACAGGGGTGCTGTGGTGCGGAGAGGAACAGCAAAGACCGTCCTCTTCACGGCTAACTGCAGATCACTCATCCGCTGGACACGTTCCAAGGCCTTGATGTTAACGGTTGCCACTTTCCCGAGATTCAACAATGTCTTCGTCTTGATGCTTTTTCCACTCGCAATTGCCCGCACGGCATATTTCACATTTTCAAGTTCCAACCGATCCATAAGACTCTGAACTAACCGTTGAGCTGAGCCAGAAATTCTCCGAAGGACGACGTGGTAATCCGGCACAAGCCACTGAGCAAGGAGCCACTGTCTCGAAGGAAGGGAGCCATCCTCCGGGGTCGGCACGTTGGCTTCTCGCAAGACCTCCACAACCGTCTTCGAGGTTGGAGCCTCGAGTAACCGTTGGAAGTGGTGGACCGATGGCAGACGCCCCGCTCTTGTCCTCAACCGAGCGTTGAGGGCTCCATATTTAGCGGCCGCGAGCATGTCTCTCCTCCTCCATGAAAAGCTGCTGAAGAGCTGCATGCACCGCCGCTTGGATGTTTTGGAGTCCCTCTTGTCGAATATGGGACGCTTCTTTTTCTGCCTCGGCGCGTTTCGCCTGGCACTGCGGATCGATTTGTTCAGGGAGACGTGCCCGGGTCTGAGAAGCCGCCTCCTTGGCTTCCTCCTTGAAACGAGTCAGTTGTTCGATATGGGTTCGTGCGGCCTCTTCTCCTATTGCCTGCGCTCGCAAGGTGGCTTCTGCCACGATCTGCTTGGCTTGTTCCTCCCAGGCAAATAGTTGTTGTGTTTCTTCCTGCATGCTGCTCATGGCTTTCTTGTCGCCTCTCATCGAATGACCAGAACATGGCATGGCGCGGTTTCGATGACCCGTTCCGTGATACTGCCAATTAAAATCCGACGGGGGCCTCTTGTTCCAACCCGTCCGATGACAATCAGGTCCACTCCATGGTGCTGCGCGTGATCGACCACGGCTTCATAGGGAACCCCTTCCTCCATGTGCGTGGTAATTTCAATATTCGCCTCTCGAGCCACGGTGTTAGCATCGACGAGAATCCCCATGGCTCGCTCCCGCAATTCTTCTTGGATGTGGGCTTGGCTCTTGCCGAAAAGGCGGCTAATTTGGGAAACAGAGGCTGTGTCAATCACGTGAAGGACATGAATTTGGGCTTCCGTCAGTTTGGCTAGTTCTAGCCCAAACTTGAGCGCTTCCACGGCATGCTTCGATCCATCGACCGGCACCAGAATGTGTTGAAACAGTGACATGGAATCAAATCCTCCCCAGGGCTTTGATACGTTTTAACTGGAAGTGTGACTCCCGCTCCCGTTCCTCCAACGTTTCCTGAATAAATTTCAGGGTTTCCTGGTGTTGGGGTATCACCAAATATTCCAAGGCATTGGTTCGACGTTGCGTTTTGGCCAACTCTTGGGCTAACCGCCAGACTGCCGTTTCAATTTCTGCGCGCTCTCCCAGAAGAACCAGGGCGCGCTGAAACCGTTCCACCATCTCATCCAACACCGCCGGGGATTCTCCTAATCCCCACATCGGTTGTTTAAGAACCGTTTTTACATGCACGAAGGGCACGGAAACGCCCATCACACTCCGTTCCCGCACGGTGACCTCGGCACGTTCCCGGCATCCCCGAGTCAATCGTTGGGCACCATCATGCCCAGTCTGAGTCAAAACCAGTTTCAATGATGTATAAGCTTCCTCGAGAGCCGCGTTGGCCTCCTTCCCCACTCGC